>JAITXI010000051.1 GCA_031284905.1 Bacteroidales bacterium | reverse complement strand
AACAATATTTACTTTCGCTGTTATAATTTCGGGATATTTAAAAAACCAACTTCCCACAAATAAACCAATGATTATCAAGAATATAACCGTTATCCCCCAACGTATAATTGATTTGGGCGTGCTACCTAATATTTCGGTTACTTGCTCACTGCGGATTTCTTGTTTTCTGTGATTTTGCATGTCGTGTTATGAAGATTTGTTATTCTGCAGAGACTGTTTGCACCGAAGTCAATGTAGTCGTGTTGGTGATAGTGAGGAAAGATAAATCATTTCTGATTTTCAAAAGTTTTTATAACATCAATAATTTTTGATAACATTTCTTGGGTATTTGGCATTTTATAAATTTCGGAAAAATCGTAATCATATTCAGGTTGAAAGCCTGTAGAGACATTATTGTTTTTATAATCGTAAGTTTTTGTTGTATTTATAAATACTTGCATTCCCGATTGTAAAAAAAGAACTAATGGTTGACCAAAACCTCCTGCTGTTTTTTCCCCAAAAATTTTAACATTTTTGCCTTGTGACATCATCAAAACAAAATCTTCTCCTGCTGACGGGGTATTAGCACTTGCTAATATATACACATTCCCTTTATATCGAAGCGAATCTTGAATTTGATTTAGAAAATATTTTCCCGTGTAAGTGTCAATTTCAAAATGTTCATTATAATAATACGAATAATATTTATCTTTAAAGTCTTGTGAAACTTGTTCCGGTTCGTAATAATGAACTTTTACGTTTGCTCTTGCCTTCATAACGGAATTGTTTATTTTTGTTTCTTCGGGATAATAATAAATAGTATCTTGATTTAAAAGAAGTTCTGTAATAACAATTGGCGAGCTACCTCCTTCGTTGTAGCTGACATCTACAATTAAATTCTTTAATTTACAAATGCTATCATAATGATTTACAAAAAAGTTATGAGAATCTAAATTGCATTGCGTTAATTTAATATAAGCAAAATCATTTATAGAATCTGTCAAAAATCTATTTGAGTAAAAACTATTTGGAAGCGAATTATCATTTGTTTGATTTACCAATAATTTTTTTTTATTCATTTCTGCCGTATCTTTTGCTTGCGGATAATAATAAATATCATAAGGAACATTAAATTTTTTTATTCCTGCCTCTGTTTTTACAACTAACTTCAAAACTTTATTATCTGCTTCAAATGCATGCGTTATTTGTCCATATTTTTCAAAATAATCAGAAGCCGTTAAGCCATTTATTTTTAAAATTTCATCACCTATTCTTACATCTTTTGAATAATGTGTTCCGATGTTTTCTATAAAAACCTTTTCATTTTCTGTTTTTGTATATAACAACGGGTGAACAAGTTGATTGAGTATATAGTTTGGTATAACACAAAAAACATGACCATTATTGAATTTTCGTAAAAATTGTTCTATATTTCCAAAATACTCGAAATCGTTTATTGATTTCGCAACTTTGGGTATATAAGAAAGATACAAACTGTCGATATTTATTTCCGGACAATCCTCCATATTAGCAAAATTATAGTATAATTCTTTGTAAATTTGAGAAAATTCAAATATTTTCTGCTCCTCGGAAAGACGGTAAATATCTGCTTTTTGGGCAAAAATTGTGATATTACAAATACAAAAAAATGTAATTATTAATACTACTTTTATCTTTTTCATTTTTACAATTATTTTTTAGTTATTTTACTTTTAACATAATTTTCAAAAGAAATTTCGGCAGAATCGTGCAAACAAAAAAACGTTGTCTTGCCTATTTTACTTTCGTAATATTTCTGTATGCACGGACCGAAACAAAGCGGGAGTTTAATACAATTTAAACACTTTTCATTTTTAAAAGTTGTATCTGAAAACATTTTACTTATAATTGTTTTATTAATTTCTATGCTTCCGTCTTCATTAAAAAATCCTATACATAAATCATCGGCGTAGTCTCTTGCCGAACATTTATAAATTTTTCCATCATAATTAATTACTCTGTGATAATAACTGTCTGCATAACAACATTTAAAACGATTTTTCTTTGAGTAAGCAAAATAAAATGTATTAAAGCCTGTTTTTTCAAATTCTTTTTTTATTCTTATCAATAATTCGTTATTGCCATGCTCATCTTTTGTTAATGCTACTTGCCAAACACGTTGAAAATCAACAAAAATTTTATTTCTATTTTCTGTTTTCACATCTTGTATAATATCGGTTGCGTTTTGTAAAGTTTGCATATCGTAATTAATACGCAAGATTATTTGTGAATTAGAAACTCTTTCTATTATTTTATTAATGGAAGCAAGAATTTGTTTATAATGCCCAATTTTATCAATATTTTTTACAAGATTATGCTTTTTTTCATTGCCATCTATTGGAATTTGAAAACTTGTTAATTTTATTTCTTGAAAATAACTAATCATTTTATCATCAACATAATAGGCATTTGTTGTTGCATGGCTCGTAAATGTAATATTATTTTTTGAACAAATTTCAATCGCAAATTTTGAAATCGGGTAAATTACTTCATAAAAATACATAAGCGGTTCTCCTCCAAACCAATCTATAAATAAACTTCTAATTTTCTCGTGCTCTACCATAAATAGAATATGATTTTTTATTTTTTGAATTGTTTCATCGTTCATTCTTTTTTGTTCATATTTTGTTTCTTGCTCTTCTACGCAACAATACCAACATTTGTAATTACATTGCAGAGTTGGATTTATTGTGAGATGATAGTGCTTATTCTGGAATGTTTCTTTTCGGTTTTGGAACAAAATATATTCTAATTCATCAAAGTCGGAATTTATTATATATCCTAATTCTTGAAATTTTTGTACTAATTCCGGATTATCCGATTCATAATCGTCAGGATTTTCAATTAAATTTTTAATATCTTGAATTTCACCATTCAAGAATGATATTGCGTAATCTGAAAATGAATTATATAAAACATTTTCTATCCAAATATTATATTTACTTTGTTTTCTCATTGTTTTTCTTTTTTATTATCAATATTTATTATAGAATTGAAACAAATATAAGAGGTTGTATAACAAATACAACCTCTTACTTCAATTATTATTTACATTTACAATGATATACTAAAGTTGGTAATGGAATACAAACATTATCTTTAGCTATAATTGGCGGATCCGGAATACAATTACAGTTTGTTTGGGTTCCGTCTCCACCTACTATTTTACTCATTTCATTTATTTGTAACAATGTTTCGTTACTTAAATTTATTTTATTGTTATTTTTCTTTGAGTCCATTTTATTTAATTTTTATGGATGATTATTGTTTTTCTCTCACTACACACTTCGTAGTAAGAGTTTTGTGAACATTATAAATTCAACTTTTAGGCATCATTGAAGTCCACGTTCAACTTTACCGACACTCTCAAGCATACACTCTCAAATGCCCCTTATCAATTTAAAGCCTATATAAGGTTTCGGCTTCAAAATTCATTAAACAATTTGTTTTCATACTTTCTTGTTTAACAAGGCTTTGTTACCTTCTCCAAAATTTTTATTCCTTATTTTCTCGTAATTCATAAAAACTTTGCGACTTGTGAAAAAAAGCATTGTTTTTCAGCTGATTTCGCTCAACTCCAAAGGATTTACAAATTTCACCTTTTTTAAAACGCTTGCCCTTCGCAATCTTTTTTTGTTTAGAGCAAGCAGCCCACTGTAAGCATTTGCCAACAGCAGGCAGAATTAGATAAAACAATGCTTGTTATGAACAATTTGCAAAAAATATTTTGAATTGTTAAAATTTGCATAATATTTTATTTTTTCTGCAAATTTATATTTTATTTTGTGAATTATGTTATCTTTTTTAATGTTTTTTTCTTCTTTTTTTATTAATAAAACAAAAAAATCTTTACAAGCGTTGAAACAACAAGAAAATAGTATCAAAAATTTTTTCAGTAACAGATTTCTAATATTTTTTATTTTTTTGTTCATTTTCTTTGTTTAATCAATAAAAAAACACAGTTCAAAAGTATATTATTTAATTCTTGTTTTATTAAATGACCTATGTGTATGTTATTTTTCATATTATAAATTTTACATTAAAAAAAGCGGACTTACTATCCGCTATTGAGGTCTTCAGCTACCTGTGTGCTAAATAAATAAGCCCGCATTTCTGCGAGCGTTTATTATTTATTCTTAACACACTGTTGAAATTGCTGAAGTTCCAATAGCAAGAATAGCGTAAACGCTATTATAATATTTTTTTTAAATTTTTATTTTTCTACATTTTAAATTTTTCAGCAAATTTAAATATGTTTTTTGTAAGAAACAAATTTTTTTCTAAAATTAGAAAAAATAATTTAAAATTTGCAATTTTCATAATTTTCCCTGTTGCAAAAGATTTTAAAGGAATTGACGGATTTTCTGTAACAATATTTACTTTCGCTGTTATAATTTCGGGATATTTAAAAAACCAACTTCCCACAAATAAACCAATGATTATCAGAAATATAACTGTTATCCCCCA
>JAITXI010000025.1 GCA_031284905.1 Bacteroidales bacterium | reverse complement strand
ATGTAAGGATTGTAACCGCATTTTGCAGGTTGTGAATAAATATTTCCGGGGTCTTTTATAAATGCACGACAATCTGTACAAATATGACGAAATTCACAATCTTTGCAAACATCTATTTTATCTTTACAAATTGTCCAACAATCTTTAAAACCTTGTTTTTCAATTGCTTCGGCGAGTGTTGTATCTTTTATATTGCCGTAACTTTGTGACATATTCGGACAATTTTTTATGTTACCTTCGGAATCTATGCAGATTTTGCGATTTAGGCAGGTGTTATGGAGTTGGGATTCGGTGAAATGTTCTATTCGTAATGAAAACATATTCGGACTGATTTTTTTACTACAAAAAAATGAATTATAATCTAATTCAGTAAATTGAATGTATGATATTAATTCTTCAAATTTAATAAATTCATCTTTTTCTGCCGAATATATTTTTACTTTGTTTATTTTTGGATTTCCTTTTATGAAATTTTCTATTTCTTCCTGATTAAACGATTGATTATCAATTGTTAAATTTATACTGCGAAACGATTTTGAATGAGCGTACTCTATCAATTTTGATATATCTTGATTTGATAAAGGTTTTAAAAAGTTAATTTGTAAATAAAAACATAAAAGTCTGTCTAATTGGTCAATCAGTTGAAAATAATCAAGCCGGGTTAAATTTTTTATTTCAATAATTGCATTTAAAATAAGAGCAGGAAAATCCCATTCTGTATTAAAATCTGCAAATAATTTGGTTTCATTTTTATTACCAAGATAAATTATTCGATTTTCATTCAAATAGTCTAAATATTCAAGTATTGTATCATAATATTCTGCCGGATAATAATTCAAAATTTCTTTTATTTGCCAATTTTTATGTCGTTCTGTTATTTGATTCAAAATATTTGGAATAAATTTCATTTCTCTTGTATATCCGTCAAAAATCATAGTACGATTATAACCGCTTGTGTGTAAACAACTTGGAATGGGAATAAAATATAAATTTATATCAATCATTTTTGAATTTTCTAAAAATTACAAATATTTTTGTATAAAAGCAGATAAAAAGTTTTTGGGTTTTGAATTTTAGGAATATTCACCGACAAAGCATCTTCCATTTTTGTTGATTTACTTCCTATTTCTTGTTTTACGACTTTAATTTGGTGATAATTAAAAGGAAATTTATCTTTGTTGTTTATTAAATTTTTGTTCATTTTTAAAATTTATTAATGTTTTTGCAATTTCTCGTTCGATATAATAATTATTGTATCCACTAACATAACCAAATTGCCCTACAGGATTTACTTCGAGAAAATAATAATCATCATTTTTATCAACAATCATATCAATTGAACCGCTTTCTAAATTCATTTTTTTCATAAAAGATATTAATTTAACTTTAATTTTTTCGGGTAAATTAAAAGCTGTGATTTTATTTCTTCCACTTGTTCCGCGAATGTCTGTTGTAGCTTGATTTTGAGGAGAAAGTGTTGCGTGTGCGAAAAATTTTCCTAAAAGAAAAAATATTCGTAATTCATATTTTCGTTCTATTTTTTTCTGAAACAAAGAATAAAAAAAAGTTTTGGTTTTAATATCTTTTATTTCAACATCTTGAGTTGAATGTCCAAAGTGGTAATTTTCATTTGAAAAAGTTAGCACATCTTGAATATTTTTTGTTATTACCGAATGATGTTTATTGAAAATTTTTTTCAAATCATTGGCATTTTGAGTAACAAGAGTTTCAGGAATTTTCAAGCCTGCTTTTTGAGCAGTTCGTAAAGCGATAAGTTTATTTGAGTTATATTGATTCGGGTTGTTGATGTGCATTTTCTCATTGATAAGATATTCAAAAAAGCATTTTAATGTATTTGTTTCATTTGCAAGGTGTTTACTGATGGTTTCCACAATTTCCGGTTCTTGAAAATTCAAATCTTGAATGTTTGGAAATTTCACATTTAAATGTCCACGTCTGCACCAAATACAAGTTATTTCGTTTAAATTATAGGTTTTATCGTTAAGTTTTAATTCAAAATTCAGTTTGTCTTTTTCAAAATTAATGTTGCCAAAAATATTATAATTGTTAGTTTCATCGTTTGTACGAATAAAATCTGCTTTGTAATAACTTAACCAATCGCATACCTTATCTGTTGAAACATCAAGATGCTCGCTTAAAATTAATATCATAACATTTTAAAATTTAGAATTTTTTTTTATATAAATTAAGACTAATCCGGTCTTACAGTATTTTTTTTATAAAATTCTTTCATTTGTTTCTTGAGACGTTTTTTATCATCATTTGATCGAAAATAAATATTTACGAGAGAACCTTTTTCTATTTTAGTTTTCAAAGTACCATAAAAAGCTTTATCATTATCAATACATATACTTCTCCTTAAATTGTAAAAAGAAAATAATAAAGTGGTATCTTTTGTATGTATAAAATCAAAAATTACTTTTTCCTTAAATTCATTAAATGATTCCAAATACAATTTTTCCCTAAAATAATTGATTAATAAAAGATTTCTTCTATTTAATTTTGTTTCATATAAATATTCATCAAAATTTTTACTTTTAGATTTAATAATAAAATTTTCTTCTTCAAGTTTTAAATTGTTATTATATAAATAACCAACTGCATTCAATAAATTATGGAAATCGCGAGCATCAATATTTCCATTAATTACATTTGGCAGTAATTGTATTGAACTTTGCATATCGCTATTGTGTTGAGAAATAATTTTCAAAGCAAAAAAACCTGACGAACCAATCATGTCTTCAGTTATTAAACCAACGCTGTCCAATATTAGCATTAACTGTGATAAATTTGTTGTATCAATAGTTAACATTGCAAGAAAACAAGAATCAGTATCTCTACAGTTTCTTTTTCTTGTATATTTTCTAATTTCTTGATCCTTATTCAACAAGCTATTTAATTTATTTAATAAAATTGTATCTATACCAGACTTCATTGTATCAATCAATGAATACAAATCTTCTTTATGTTCTAAATCATACTTGGTTACTATTTCAATTAAAATGTCTTTTTCTTCATTTTTTTTAATTAATAAAGAAATATAATATTTTATAGTTTCATAGTTTTTTGAACTAAGAAGTTCGCAAGTAAGAGCTTTATATAAATCTTTTCTAAAAGGAATGGTTCTTAAAAGAAAAGCTTCTTTATAAACTTTTCCTGCCAAAATAAATTTTTTATACATAAATAAGTCATCTGCTTTTGAAATGAGTTTATAATATAGAGAAACTGTTTCATTTTGAGACAAATTTTTAATTAAACTATCCAAAATCTCATTTTGCCGGTTACATTTTTTTGTTAAATAAATTTCGTAGGCTTTATATTTCACAGTATCATCTCCTTTAAAATTCATTTTCATTTCTCTTTGACAATAAATTGAAACATAAATCAGATTTAAAATTAATAATAAAACATAAATTTTAATTGTTTTCATACTTTGTTTTAAAAATAAATATTATTATACTTTTTTTAGCTATGTTGATTTCTTTGCTGTTCATGTTTTTTTACAAAGTTAATATATTTATACAAAACTGCTATAAAATTAGCTAATAATATTATTCATAAACCATATTATAATTGAGAAATATGTTTATAATCTTACATATTATGGGTTCACTTGTTATCAGAATCATTTATATTGTTGTTTTTATAGTATTCTTTCATGGCTGTTTCTATTTGTTTTTGTTCAGTATGGTTGCGATAATAGATATTACAATTTTCCCCCCCATATTTTTTTGTTCTTAAAATAGTGAAAAAATCAATATTTTCTGATAATTCTATAGTAAATGAACAAAAATTACGGTTATTAATAATTTTTCTATTCATATATAACCAAATAGATTTTTTTTGAAAATTTTCAAATGGCTCTATATAAATTTTTTTTCTAAATTTATCTAAAATTTTTAAATCAGCATATTTTTTAACAATAAAATAATCCGGCATTTCAAAATTATCAATATTTACAATTTGAGAACAATAAGAAGAAGAAATGCGATAAGTAGTAATTCCTATACTATATTCGCCTTTAATCCGATATTCCGAATGTCCCAAAATATCATAAAATTTCCGAGCATCAAGATTGCCATTTATAACACTTTTAAAAAGTATCGGATAAATATCTAATCTAAAAGAATTATGCCAAGGAATTATTTGAAAATTTTCCCAGCCTGAGATACCTATCAATTCTTCGCTAATTATTGGATTTTTGTCAAGTAGTTCCATTAATGAATAATAATTTATAGAATCAATTTTAAAAATCTCTAACTCGTCAGAATCAGATAAATTTTCAAACATATTATTATGTTTTCTTCGCAGATTCTGATCTGTTATGTAAATATTTTTTATTTCATTACATAAAGTAGTATCTATATTATTCTGTAGACTATCTATAATTTTCTTTATTACATTCCAATTAGATAAAGAAATATATGAACTATCTTCTAAAAATATTTCCTTTTTTTCATCTTTTAGTATTAATAATTGAATATACTTTTTGATGTTTTCCAAATTTTTTTCACTTTTTAGTTCACATATTAGGGCATGGTGCAAATCTATTGAGAAAGGATTTTTAAGATAAGTAAAAGCATTTTGATATGTTTTTGCAGCTTTTCTAAATTTTCCTTTCATTATTAAATTTTGAGCCACATAAACATTTTTGTAATAATTTTCTACATTTTTGTTTATCTGATTATTTATTATCAAACTATCTATTATCGCCGTGTGCTTATCTGTTCTTGATTTATTATATTCAGTAAAAATATTATTGTTAATATTTCCAACATTTTGAGCATTTACAGTGAAAACGAGAGAAATAAATGTTAAAATAATTAAATAAGTTTTCTGCATTGGATACTAAAATATTAAAATAAAATTAATAGTGTATCTATGGCTTGCATAGACACACTATCGCATTTTTTAACACAACTTTCCTTTATCATAAAAAGCTTGCAGTTGGGCACTAGAGACATCTGCACCACTTAGTGAAGTAACAATAGCACAACCAGATTTTGTCCAGTCATTTGAATACTCTACGTTCCCAGACTTTCGTGCCCCAGATTCTGTATAGCCATGAGCTTGTCCACCAAAAAATTTGTCCATTTGTTCTTTACTCAATTTTTGGAACTTTTCGCCACTTAATTTTTCGAATTTCAATTCGACTTTTTTTACTTCTTTTTCCATTATAAAATTTGTTTTACGTCCTGCCTTTACAAGACTTTAATTTATTTTTTGTAAAAGTAGAATAAAAAAATACAATAAAAAATATTTTTTTCATAATTGTTATAAGTGGTCTTTTTTTGCAATAAGTGGTAAAAACAATTTTGATTTTTCCAATAATTTTACCCTCCGTCTCGAAATTGTTAGCTCAATTTCGCCTAAAAAACATTTTTTTTCTTTATTTTTTAAATCTATGGCAGTAATATATCTGCCATTAACAATTGTGTTATGGCTTATTCTGAAAAATCCGTATTGAAATAAATATTCATCATAAGTTTTTAATAATTCCCTGTCTAACATTTCCTCTCCTTTATTTAAAAATATTGTAATATAATTACCTTCACAAATACAATATAATACATCTCTTACAAAGAAAAATTCTTTTTCCTTTCCGTGTATATGACAAATTATATAATCTTGTTCACTAAAATCAAAAGTATCAACTGTTATTATTTCTTTCATA
>JAITXI010000092.1 GCA_031284905.1 Bacteroidales bacterium | reverse complement strand
TTTTGAAAATCCTGTTTTTCGCAGTTCATCTGCAAAATCAGTTTCAAAACAGTATCGGTAATTTTATCAAAACCGACCAATTCAAAAACCTTGTCCAAAATTAGTTGCGTACCGTTGAGTAAAATGTTTTCGATATTGGACAACAATACTTCTGTAACTTGTTTCTCTTTCTGTTCTTGAGTATATTCCGCAAACATGTCTCGTTCGCCACGATACACCGAAAGCCATTTTTTGCCTTGCTGATATAACTTTTCTATCTCAGATGCGTCTGAACTTGTTCCAATTGTTTTTTATTTCTCTGAACTTGCCATTGCTTTTGTCTATCACAACAATATTAGTACTTCCTGAACGGTTTTTCTTTCTTCGTATAAACATAGTGCAAATATAGTACTTTTTTAAGATTGCATCAGCCATTTCGGTGATGTAAAAATTGTAAACAATTGAAAAATAATGATTTACAAAATCGTAATCTTTGAAGTGTCAACGTCAGGAAGAAGTGATTGATGAAATTAAAAATGAAATAACGCGGTTGAAATAAAATTAGGAAAGCGTTTACTAATGTTTGTACCTAACGGAACAAATCACCCATAATTTCTTGTTTTGCAAAATTCAAAGCCTCTTGCATTCCGGCAACATTTTTTCCACCGGCTGTTGCTACGTTTGCTTGTCCGCCGCCACCGCCTTGAATAAATTTTGACGCTTCTTTAATTAATTTTCCTGCATTAAATTGTTTTTCATTTACCAAATTTTCTGAAAATGCTATTATAATAAATGGTTTTCCTTCAATAATACTTCCCAAAACACATGCAAAATTATCAATTTGTCCTCTGATTTGCGAACAAATTTCTTTCAAATCTTGCGAATCTGATAATTTTACATTTTCACAAATTAACATTGTTTCTCTTTTATTTTCTGCTTTGCGAATGATATCGTTTTTTATGTTTATTAATTCTTCGGCATGATAATTTTCAAGCTGTTTTTTCAAAGTCGAATTTTCTGTAATTAACTTATTCACCGCCGGAACAATTTCTTTTGTATTATTAAATTCAGCTGAAATTATTTTTAACTCGTCTAAACTTTGAAAAACAAAATCTTGAGCTATTTTCCCTGTAATTGCTTCTATTCTTCTAATTCCGGCAGCAACCGCTCCTTCTGAAATTATTTTAAAAAATCCTATTTCACCGGTATTCACTACATGAATCCCTCCGCATAATTCTTTTGAATCTCCAAATTCTATCATACGAACTTTATCGCCATATTTTTCGCCAAAAAGCGACATTGCACCCAAATTTTTCGCCTCATCAATTTTCATTTCGCGATGTTCTATGCGAGAAATATTGTTGATTATCAACGAATTAACCAATAATTCTATCTGCCGAATTTCTTCGTCTGTAACTTTATTGAAGTGCGAGAAATCGAATCGAAGTCTCAAACTATCAACAGATGAACCTTTTTGTTCTACATGAGTTCCAAGAATTTGGCGAAGTGCAAAATGTAATAAATGTGTTGCACTATGATTTCGTGCTGATGATTTTTGTTTTTCTACATCCACAATTGCAGTAAATTCTACATTTATTTCTTGCGGTAAATTTTCTGAAATATGAATTACTTGATTATGTTCTTTAATTGTATTTTTTATCCAAATAGTATCATTTTGATTAGAAATTGTTCCTGAATCACCAACTTGTCCGCCGGATTCGGCATAAAATGGTGTTTTATCAAAAACTAATTGAAAATATTTTTCATTTTTTTGTTTTATCGAACGATATTTTGAAATTTTAATTTTTTCTTCAGTTTTGTCATATCCAACAAACTCTGTTGATTTACAATCATTTATAATTATCCAATCATCTGTTTCAATTTCGGAAGCGTTTCGTCCTCTCTCTTTTTGTTTTTGCATTTCTACATCAAAATCTGTTTTATTTACTGTCAGATTATTTTCTTTTGCAATTAATTCTGTTAAATCTAATGGAAATCCATAAGTATCATACAAAATAAAGGCATCTTTTCCGGAAATATCAGTTTTGTGGTTTTTTTGCAAATTTTCTGTAATTTGTTCTAAAAGTTTTATTCCTCTTTCTAATGTTTTTAAGAAAGTATTTTCTTCTTCCAAAATAACTTTTTCAATAAGATTTTGTTGGGAAACTAATTCAGGATAATCATCTCCCATTTGTTTCACAAGAGTATCAACAAGTTTGTAAATAAAAGCCTCTTTCAGGTTTAAAAATGAATTTGCATAACGAATAGCACGGCGTAAAATTCTACGAATAACATAACCTGCTTTAACGTTTGAAGGTAATTGTCCATCAGCAATAGCAAAAGAAACAGCTCGTAAATGGTCTGCAATTACACGCAGTGCAATATCTGTTTTTTCTGATGTTCCATATTTTATTCCGGAAATTTCAGATATTTTTGAAATTATTATTTGGAAAACATCTGTATCATAATTAGATTTTTTTCCTTGAATAACAGCACAAAGTCGTTCAAATCCCATTCCTGTATCCACATGCTTTTGAGGCAACATTTCAAGCGAAGCATCAGCTTTCCGATTAAATTGGATAAAAACCAAATTCCAAATTTCAATAACTTGTGGATGATCATTATTTACCAATGTTTTTCCATCAATTTTTTTACGTTCTTCATCATTTCTAATATCAACATGAATTTCGGAACAAGGACCACAAGGACCGACATCACCCATTTCCCAAAAATTATCTTTTTTAGAACCATATAAAATTCTACTTTTATCAATATATTTTGACCAAATTTGTTCAGCTTCAGTATCAATTGGCATATTGTCGCCTTTATCACCACCAAAAACAGTAACATAAAGTCGATTTTTATCAATTTTATATTTTTCGGTTAAAAGTATCCAAGCAAATTTTATGGCTTCTTCCTTAAAATAATCTCCAAAAGACCAATTACCAAGCATTTCAAACATTGTATGATGATATGTGTCGTGTCCGACTTCTTCGAGATCGTTATGTTTTCCCGATACGCGAAGACATTTTTGCGAATCTGCAACCCTAAGATTTTTTGCTTTGTTTATTCCAAGAAAAATATCTTTAAATTGGTTCATCCCTGCATTTGTAAACATCAAAGTAGGGTCTCCTTTTATTATCATAGAATCACTTGAAACTATCGTATGACCATTTTCTTTGAAAAATTCTTTAAATAGCGTTCTGATTTCTTTAGAATCCATATATTTATAATATAAATTACAAAATTACATCTTTTTTGGCGGACTTTAAAATTTTTCTAAAAACATAAATCCGCAAAAAAAATTAGCGTATATAAAAGTACATAAAATTTTACAAATGAAAAAGCATTTTACAACAAAACAAGATTGTTTTGTTTGTTAGAGTCCATATTTAATCAAGATTGTCAAAAAAAATACGAAAAGATACGAAAAATTTAAGGTTTCTTAAAAAATAATCCCGTTTTCTATCATTAATATACTTTTTCTGTTAAAAATTTATTGTAAGATTATATCTAATTTATTCATAATATTTGTCGGTATAGAAAACAAATCCCCGCTGTCTGACTTGCAATTTCCATTTTCCGGCAACTCTTATAAATCTTAAAATGAAACGTTTTAATCTTGCTGTCAGTAAAATATCTGGAAATTTTTTGATATTTTTTATACTATGTAGTTGTATAAATTTTTAATAATTGCAGTAATAAGTAAATACACCATATATCAGAACAAGGTAAATGTTTCCAACCAAAATCGTTGCTCGGAATATAGTACTTTCGATATCTAATGGGACATTCAGTTCTCCCTAATCACTTTCAATCCATTTAATAATTTCTTCCGAATCGGGAAGGGTTCTTGGGTCAATAGATTTTATCCAGTTACCATTCTCATCAATAAGAAATTTCTGAAAATTCCAAATAACTTCAACATCTTCTTTGCCATTTTCATTTTTTGATGTAAGCCATTTATAAATAGGAGCAATATCATCATCTTTTACAGAAATTTTATCCATCATTGGAAAAGTAACTCCATAATTGTTTGTGCAAAATTCCTTAATTTCTCCATTAGTTCCAGGTTCTTGTTTGCCAAAATTGTTTGCGGGAAAACCAATAATAACAAAATTATTTTCCGAATATTTAGAATATAATTCTTGCAACTGTTTATATTGTGGAGTTAATCCGCACTTAGATGCAACATTTACAACCATTACTTTTTTACCTTTTAATTGTGATAATGGGAAAGACTCTCCATTGATAGTTTTAACAGTAAAATCGTGAAATTTTTTTTGCTGACCGAAAATTAATCCACAAATCAACATTCCTAAAAAAAATAATGTAATATTTCTCATAATATTATTTTATCCAAAAGTAATAAAATATTTTATTATCTCAAAATTTATCTGTTAGATTTTGAAATTATTTTTTTATTTTTATATTAATTTCTTTATAATCTTAAATTCATAATAAATTCACAACTATTTAATATTCAATAATATATGTGAATAATTTTTCACTAAAATTTATGAAAAGAACTTTGTATATATCACTGAATATTAGTCTATTATATTTTTTTAGACTTTAAGATTATAAAGAAATAGTTGTAAATTATTATATTCGATTTGTTTTTTTTAATATAATGATAGCTGTTTAGTATTAGATTGTTACGCTTAGCTCCACGAGGACTAAAGCCGTTATACCGTTTTGCTACATTAATGTTTTGCCGTTCATCCAATTGAGAATTGAAAATTGAGAACGTCGCAGCCCTCGTGGAGCGAAGCGTAACAATTGAAAATGGAGAGTATTGAGATATGAGACCATTTCGTTCCTTCGCCCGTTCTCCATCTCGGTTCTTGGCTCTCTTTTCACCATTCGACCCGATTCCGGATAGTAGTTTGGAGAGGAGATTCTTTTTTATAAACATATAATTCCAAAGGAGTTACTGCTAGTCCAATCCGAAATAGCCACGAACATTTAGCTCGGCGAAGCCAATGCACGAATATATAAAAATACTTTTCAGCCATTCGCTGTTCACCAAAGTGAGTATTGAGATATAAGTCCCATTCAGCTACTCGCTCGTCTATCATCGTAGCGATTTTATAGTCAACATATTGTCAATCAACGCATTATTGTAAATTTGAATAAAAGCCTTCATAAAATCTTCATCTTTTTCAGGAATATTTTCGGTATCTACTAAATTATTCCAAAGATATTTATCACTTTTAAAATCAAAATAATAATTAATTTTATCACCATCAAAAATTATCTCATGATTATTTATATAAAATCTATAATAATTATTATTATAATTAATTGCAAAAGGAGGAAAATTATCAAATACTGATTTCCCAAAGGTAAAAATCGTATCCTTAATATTCAATAAATCTACAACCGAAGGTAAAATATCTATTTGTTGAGCAAATTCTTTGTTGATTTTTGGAATATTATTTTTAGGCGAATAAAAAATTAATGGAATAAGATAGCTACCATAAGAAGTTTTAAAAAAATCGGATTGAGGTTGCGAAGCATGGTCGGCTGTGAGAATAAAAATAGTATTTTCATACCAATCTGATTTTGAAGCCATTTCAAAAAATTGTCCCAAAGCCCAATCGGTATATTTAATACTTTGTTGCATGTTTGGTTTGGAAGTATTATGAGTTTTTTTATAATTATTAGGTAGCACATAAGGATGATGCGAAGAAAGTGAAAAAAATGAAGCAAAAAACGGTTTATGCAAAGTATCTAAATTTTCTTTAAAATATTTCAAAAAAGCATCGTCAAAAATTCCCCAAGCATGGTCATAATCTTTATCATTATGATATTCATTTTTCCCAAAATAATAATCAAAACCGGCATTAAAGGCATAACTATCAAAATTTAAAGTTCCATTTTTTCCACCATGGAAAAAAGCAGAAGTATAACCATATTTTTTCAAAATACTAGGAATAGAAGTCAAAACATTTTCTGCATAATTAGAATTAATAAATTCAGTATTCATTAAAGTTGGTATTCCTGAAATAATTGACGGAATACCTTCTATTGACCGAGTCCCATTGGAAAATGCCTGAATAATTTGTCCAAGACGAGCAATAGAATCAAAACAAGGAATACTTGATTCTTGAATTTCCGAATTTAAAATTGCCGAATATTCTAAAGAAAAACTTTCTAAAATAATAATAACAACATTACTATTTAATTGATTATTAGACAAATTTGGATAAAAAATGGGTTGGTAAATTTCAGAAAGTTCTTTCTTTGAAAAATAATCTTTTCGTTCGACAAGCTCTTTATTTATCGTTTTTATTAATGTAAAAGGGGTATTTAAAACTAAAACTTTATGTTCAGGATTAGAATACTTTGAAGTAGTAATAATAGACAGAGGTTTCTGTCCAAAGCTACAACGAATACCCAAGAAACATAAACCTGTAATCAAAATAATTTGAAAAATATTTGTTAGAAAAAACCGAATATTCGATTTATTGTCATTTTCTTTGAATTTAATTTTTGCATTAATAAAAATAAACAATGCAGATAAAATGATGAAAATAAAGGCAATATACCAAAAATCTTTGAAAAAATCAGAAATTAGATTTGAAAAACCACCTTCTGTTTTAATAAATTTAAAAACATCAAAAGTCATTCGTCTTAGGGTAAATCTAGAATAAATAATATCAATAAAATTAAAAGCAATTGTTATAATATTAATGGCATAGAAAAAAATAATTTTAACAATTTTTTGATAATATTTATTATTTCTGAATTTAAACGGAAGAATTGAAAGGAAAATAAACGGAATATTTATTATAGTAATTGCACAAATATCAAATTTTAATCCTCCCAAAAACAAAAAAAGCCAATAAGAAAAACTATAATCATTATTTTCTATTAGCAAATAATTAAAATTAAAAATCAAGAATAATAATCTACATAATGTATAGTAAATCAGCAAAATAAAAATATTAATAAACAAAATTTTACTAATATTAATTTGAAAAATATCTTTAAATTTTAACTGCATTATTGAAAATACAAAGTTAATATAAAAAGTGATAAATTTTATAAAACTCCCATTTGTTTTTTGATATAATAAATTTGTAATATTTTTTGTAGCTGATTTATAAACGATACGTTGCAAAAAAATGACTTTTTACCAATTTTTTAATATTTTTTTTAAGTCTGAATTAGTAAAAATTGTTTTAGAAACATAAAATTGTTCTACGGTATTTAGTTTAAAAACAACGGTATCTTCACGTTCTATCTGAATAATAGTTCCCTGAATTTCATTGAATGTCTCCGGAAATATCCAATTGTAATTAATGTCGGTAGTGTACCATACATTGTATATAGCATCATAGTATTTCATTTCCAATTGATTGCATTTGTAGTCCAAAATTTCTTTTTTACCATCTAAATATCTAAATTTGGGTTTTGTATATGTAATTTTTGAATCGATTGTATCTTGCAATAAATATTTTTGTTGAAATTCTTTCTGCTGTCTAATAAAATTGTCAAAATAATTTTCTATCGGTAACCATTTGGAAAACTGAACAAACATTTTTTCTTGTGTTAATCCTTTTATTTTATATATGCAGGTTTTGTATTTATATTTAGTTTTATCTATCATAGTAATATCAACAGGTATAAAATTATCTATTTTTATATAATTTGTTCCGCCTTGATAATACGATACTGCTTTTTTATTATTAAGCACAATGAAAGTATATTTGAAGTTTTCCCAATTATCATGTTTTATATTAAGGTCTTCATATTGTAAAATTATACTTTGTGCAAATGTTATTGTTATTAAGAAGAATATTATTAAAAATGTGCAAATAATTCTTTTCATAAAATATTTTTTATGGGGACTTCTAAAAATTCGTTTTTTTTGTTTTTTTATTTTAAAAAGCAAGAAGTCCATTTATGCTAATTAAAATAATTAGTCGAAATTACATATTATTTTTCAATAAACCAAATTATTCTTTACTTTTTTTACATATTTTTTATACCTATCTATCAGTTAATTATACATTTAAAATTTATGCCATTCCAAATTACATTATTTGTATTATATGCTATATTGATTGTGAAAATTATTAATTCAATAACATTTGTTGCCAGTATTAATTCAACAAAACTAATAAATAATCCTTTAATACTATGTTTAATATATTCAAATATAGTATTAATTGTCTCATAAATGCTCTTTTATATATTTTTCAGCATAAAAACTTGCGTGAGCTTTAACTAAACATAAGTATATTTATTTTATTTTCAATGGATTAGATGTTAGAAGTCTCAAAAAATAAAAAAAAATAAAAAAAATAATAATAATTAGAAGAAAAATATATAAATTTGTAAATTAGGAATTTATTTAAAACGGAATAAATGAATAAACGAAAATACTATCTTTTAATAACATTAGGTATATTAATGTTAATGAGTTTTAAAGCAAAATCACAATTAGTAGTTGATTTTTCGTCAAATGTAACAGAAGCATGTGCGCCTGTAAATATATCATTTACAAATACGACTACAGGATGTTTGGGCAGCATTTCGTATTCTTGGTTATCGGGAAATGGAGACGCTTCAACTCAAGAAAATCCAACGTTTTCATATTATATCGGTGGAACATATACAGTTTCGTTAACCGTTACTTGTGACGGCACTCCAACAGTTGTAACGCATAATATTGTTATACACAATGGTCCGCAAGTAAGTTTTGATGAAACGCATCAATATGGTTGTATCCCATATAATGCAAGTTTTACAAATCTATCGACACCCGGAGATGCACCCATTTCAACATATTCTTGGAATTTTGGAGATGGAAATGTTTCATTTTTGGAGAATCCTAACCATACATACCCTGTTACAGGTCAATTTTCTGTTTCGTTAAATGTTACTGATGCTAATGGTTGTGCAACTATTCATAGTTTTCCTCAATTAGTTACGGTTTCTACTCCTCCACAAATAAATTTTTCTGCAAATCAAACTACAAATTGCGTTGTGCCTTTCACAACACAATTTTCGGCAAATATTTCAACTTTATTTGGATTGGGATATGATATAATTTGGAATTTTCAAGGAGGAATCCCAACAGTAGCAAATATACAAAATCCATCATCAATTCTTTATAATATATATGGGAACTATGATGTAACATTAACGGTAACAGATGCTGCAGGTTGTACAGCTACCCTTACTCAAGAAGATTATATTCAAATAGGACCGGCACAAGCATTATACAATATTGTAAATAACAGACAAGTAGCCTGCAAAAACGAAAATATTCAAATTACAAATGAAACAAATTATAATTGTTTATGGACATATAACGGAACACAAACTTCTACATTAAATACAATAATCGTAAATTATCCAAATTCGGGAACATATCCGATTACTTTCACAATTGACCCCGGAGGAGAATGTGAAACTACCGCAAATTTTAATATTGAAATAGAACAAGTAACAGCATCTTTTTCAACAAATATTACTGATAATTTTTATTGTGGAGCTCCATTAAATGCAAATTTTACAAATACTTCCGGCATAAATGCAATAACTTTTAATTATAATTTGGGTAATGGGATTTCATCAAATTTACCAAATCCAACTTTCAGTTTACCTGCCGGACAATATCAGCCTATTTTAATAGTTACAACAGCAACCGGCTGTACGGCAAACTTTATAGGAAATTCTTTTACGGTTTATAATCCGACAATTGGAATTGCTACAAATAACAACCATTGTGTACCTCAAACTACAACTTTTGAATTTGCAAATTTCAGTTTTCCGCTCTCTGATGTAGTTTCAAGTTCTTGGACTTTCGGTAATGGCAACGTAAATACTTCAGGCGGTTCTCCTGTTTCAACAACATATACTCAAGGCGGAAGTTTTATCGTACATTTGCAAGTAACAGATATAAATGGCTGTGAAATTAATTATGATACATTGGTTAGTTTTGGAACTCATTATATACCAAATATTAATATTATTCCTTTCAATAATATTTGTCCTCAAGATTCGGCAGCTTTAATTGTAATAGATGACCACGATACATGTTCTTACAATTGCAATGTAATATATCAATGGCATATCTTTAATTCAGATTATGACTATATGGTTGATTATGACGATAATACGACATATCATAAATTCGACCAAGATACAGGTTTTATGAATATTGAAATTTATATTAATCACAATTCTTGTCTAGATACTCTAACTTGGAGTGGTTCTATTTATGTAAATCCTCCATTAATTTATGATATTACCGGAACTGCAAATTCTTGTCAAGATGCTTTTAACTATACATTTTATGTGAATAGTTACCAAGCCGATAATTTTGACTGGAAAATATTTTCTTTAGATGAAAATAATATTGAAACTATTGAATATACACAAAATTCTTCGACCTCTTCTTCGTTATCCCACCTTTTTACTTCGATAGGTGAATATTGGGTTCGAGTTACAGCTCATAATATAACTTCCGGATGTGAATTTGCAGATAGTATTTTAATAACAGTCGCCGAGGCTCCGTTGGCAGTAATTTCGCCATTATTAGAAAGTACTTATTGTTCAAGTACAAATATTATTTTTAATAGCGAAAATTCATTAAATACAGAAGGTGGCATTTCTTGGAATTTTGGTGATGGAACACCAACCTCAGCAGATGAAATTGCAACTCACCAATACACAGTAGGCGGAAATTATACCATAACTCTCACTGTTTCAAATATTAATAGTTGTACATCAACTGCTACAATTCCATTGACAATCGCCGGTGTAAGTATTTCATTTTCTGCCGTTGATTCTCTTGGCTGTCAAGAAAATTTACATACTATTTTTCATAATACTTCAATTTCCAATGATGGAGTTCAAAACGTTATATGGACTTTTCATGATGGCTCTAATCAATTTGGCGATGATGCTACTTTCGATTATTTCGGATTTGGAACTTATTCTGTAATACTGACAGTTACAACAAATCATAATTGTATTATTCAACATCTTTTTGAAAATTGCGTTGTCTTATCACAATTAAATCCAAATTTTACTATCTCTCAAATAAATGCTTGTGCATATCAAGAAATAATTTTTTCTGCAAATGAAGTTTCTGCAAATTGTACTTATACATGGAGTTTTGGAGACGGTGTTGATAGCGTAACAAATAATCCTGTAATTTCATATATTTATCAAGACGGAGGGACTTATAGCGTTTCATTAGATATTACGAATACTTTTGGCTGTCAAAATAATTCTTCTATTCCAAATGCAATTAATGTTGTTAAAATTGAAGCCGAATATACATTATCAAATTCAACATTTGCTTGTTATCCTGCTCAATTAGAACTATTTTCAAATGTTACAACAAATCCGGGTAGTTTGCCAATTACGTATCATTGGGATTTTGACAATGGCGATGTTTCTGTTATTGATAATCCTGCTTATGTTTATTCACAACCCGGAAATTATGACATTCAACTTATTGTAACAACAACCTTTGGCTGTTCGGATACTGTTACCCAAAACGTTATAATAAACGGTCCTTTTGCAGAAATGCTTGTCAGTAAAGATTCAATCTGTATAGGAGAAAGTGTTGATTTTGAAATCATAAATATGCAAAATGTTGATGATTTTTTGTGGGTTGTCGGAAACGGAATAACTTCTACAGAAAGTACATTTTCACATATTTATGATGTTGTTCCTCCACAAGGTTATTTTAATATTACTTTAACAATAAGTTCTATTATTAATAATGATACTTGTAAAGTATTTTTCAATAAAATTATTTATCTATCTCAAGTAACGGCAAATTTTGATATGTTATATGATAGTATATGTTCTCCTTTAAATTCATTCTTGACAAATAGTTCTCAAAATGATAACAATAGAGTTTGGTTTCTTAATGGAGAACCTTTTGGAAACGGAAATAATTCTGAAAATATTTTTATAGAAAACATATCTCAAGTTGATGAAGCAAGTATAATTAAATTAGTAGTTACAAACAGTTTTGGCTGTATTGATAGTATTTCTAAAAATGTTATAATTTTCCCGAACCCTATTGTTAATGCACCAAATGATACTTTAATTTGCGAAGGAGACACAATACAATTTTCTGTTTTTTCACAAGAAAATTATTTATATAATTGGTATCCAAACAATAATATTTCCGCAACAAACATATTTAATCCTTACGTATATCCAAATAATTCCATTAATTACATAATTATTACAAAAAACGAACATAATTGTGAAAGTACCGATACAGTAAAAATTTCTGTTCAGAATAAGGCAATAATAAATTTTGACCAAAGCGATGTTAATATTATTGTAGGTGAAATAGTGGATATTAACATTACAGAAATTGCGAATTTTGAAGATGTTACTTATTCTTGGACTCCTAACTATAGAATTTCATGTTTGGATTGTTTGAATTTAACAGTTCAACCTTTACATAATACTACATATAAATTACGTGTTACAGATAAAAACGACTGTTTCCCAAATGATTATGAAAAAAATATTATTGTGAGAGAAATTTTTACAGCTGATGTACCTACTGGATTTACACCACTTTCAGATGACGGAAATAATATAATTTATTTAAAAGGATATGGAATAAAAAAATTAAAACAATTCAGAATTTATAATCGTTGGGGACAAGAAGTTTTTTATACAGACGATTTAACCAAAGGTTGGGACGGAACAGTAAACGGTACAATGCAAAATACTGATAACTACGGATATATGTTTGAAGTGGAAATGTATGACGATCAAACACAAGTAAAAAAAGGAACTTTTATGTTAATAAAATGAAAAACAGCTAATATTTTTATACACAACTTCTCGCAAAATATTATCAATAGTGTTTTGCCAAGTTTGTAAACGTTGCTTCGTAAGTAAAAATTTCGGTAATATTTCCAATGTTATTGATTCTATTCGTTAAATTGCTCGTGTTATAATAATCCCTAACTTCCCCTTTTTTTGCCGTCAGAATTGCTATTACATTTTGACATAGTATCAATAAAAGAAAGTGGCGATGCAAATCAAACGCAAGGCGTGTTACATATTTTATTAGGGGGAAAAACAGTCTTCCGGAAGACTGTTTTGTAGCAGATTACGAATCAAAAGGTTTTTATGAAAGTTCGGAGATACAATATTTTCCGATACGAGGGAAGAAAGTTTTATTAAAACTGCGTAGTCGCCGTTGGCGAGTGTTTGCAATTTATGAGAACTACGCTTCGTATAGAAGCTATTAATGAAGAAAACAAAAAAATAGGAAAATGCAAAA
>JAITXI010000203.1 GCA_031284905.1 Bacteroidales bacterium | reverse complement strand
TCGTTCCTTTTTTGCCTCTCAATAATTTAGGGACATCATTTTGTTTCATTCCAACACCTGCAATTACAGAGTCATTAACGGTAACAATACGGTCTCCGGCTAATATTCCTAATTTTTGCGATGGTCCTCCGCTTATAATATCCATAATCACAACCGTATCTTGTAATATTCTGAAAGAAACTCCAATTCCTTCAAAACTCCCTTCAAGTGGCTCCTGCACCATTTTAAGGTCTGCTGCTTTTATATAAACTGAATGCGGATCCAAATCTTGAAGCATTTTTGAAATCGCATTATCTACAATTGTATCAACTTTTAACGAATCAACATATAAATTATCAATTAAATTTATAAGGTAGTGAAATTTTTGTCCCTGAGTTTCAACTTTTGAAGCTATTTGTCCATAAATTTTTGAAGAAAACAGTATTATTATGACAATATAGAATATTTTATTAAATTTCATTTGTTTTAATTTAGATTTTTTTTAAATATAATTATTCTTTTTCCAATAAAAATTTTTCTGCTTCTAACGCAGCCATACAACCGGAACCGGCAGCAACAATTGCTTGTTGAAAAACCGAATCTTTCACATCACCACAAGCAAAAACTCCGGAAATATTTGTTTGCGTACTATTTGGTTTGGTTTTGATATAATTTTCTTCATCAATTTCAATATATTTCTGAAATAGTTTTGTACTTGGAGTATGTCCGATTGCTAAAAACAAACCATTGATATCCAAGCTATTATTTTCATTTGTTTTATTATTATTTATAAGAATACCAGTAACCCCATCATCTTGATTTCCTAAAACTTTTTTCACATTGTTATTCCAAAAGATTTTGATTTTATCATTTTGAAGAATTTTTTGCTGCATAATTTTAGAAGCTCTCAATTGATCTCTGCGAACAATCAAGTAAACTTGATTACACAAACCAGCCAAATATAACACATCTTCAGCAGCAGTATCTCCACCTCCAACAACAGCCACATCTTTACCACGATAAAAGAATCCATCACAAACCGCACAAGCAGAAACTCCATTTCCGATAAATTCTTTTTCACTTTCAATTCCCAAATAATTTGCAGAAGCACCAGTCGCAATTATTATAGACTCTGCTTCAATCCGGTTTTCATTATCAACAACTAAATGAAACGGATATTTAGAAAAATCCAAATCTGTAATTGCACCATAACGAATTTCCGTACCAAATTTTTTAGCTTGTTTTTTCAAATCTTCCATCATTTCAATTCCTGAAATTCCTTCCGGATAACCGGGAAAATTTTCAATTTCGGAAGTCATCGTTAATTGACCGCCGGGAAGTGTTCCTTCATAAACAATTGGTTTTAAATTAGCTCTTGAAGCATAAATTGCCGCTGTTAATCCGGCAGGTCCTGACCCTATTATTAAACATTTTATCTTTTCTGCCATTATGTTATTTATCTTTATTATTTTTTTCTATTATTTATTCACTTAATTTTCCTAATAATATTCCAAGTAAAATTCCTGCTCCGGCAATAAGAGCAATTTGAAGAATATCATCTGTATTTTTATTTTTTTTATAATCTTCAAACTGTTTTCTTGTTATTTCTCCTTTATTATACAAATAATCAATATATTCATCTTTTTCTTTATCTGATGCGGTTCTGTCTTTTATTTTCCCCATCAAATATCTTACTCTGTCATTTTCCATAATTAATTATTGTTTTTTTTGTTTTTATCATAACTCTCAAAAACATTTTCTATGTATTTCTCAATTTTTTGCTCCAGCAATTCATTTCTACTCATAATAGCAAAATGTTGTTCGGTTAATAGTTTCTGTTGTTCTCTTAATTTTTCTATTTCTTTTTCTGTATCTGATTTTATTGAAAATATTTGAGCTACATTTCCAATAACAATAACAGAAGCTAAAATGCCGACAAATGTTAACATTTTATTATAATCATTTATAGCAAAACTATCAATTCTTGTGCAAATATCTACTACTATCAAAATGATAAATACAATAAAAATTGGAGTAAAAATTTTAAATATTTTTTTTGTTACTCTTTCCATTTACAATATAATTTCTATATTTTCATAAATTGGCAAACACGCTCCATCTTTCGTATTACATGCTTGTCCATCAATTACTAATTTCATTTTTTTCATACCTTCAGGCAATCTAAAAACATATTTAAACATTGCTTCCGTATCAAAAGTTTCAACTTTCATTTTAAAAACTTCATCATATTTAACGTGAGATTTTGAAATTTCATATACTTTCCCTGAAATTATTTCATCTTTTTCATCAAATAATTCAATTATCAATGGCAAAGGTCCTCCTTCTTCAATATTCATTCCATAAATATACCAATTTTCCGCAATTTTCGCATTTATAATAATAACGTTTGAATCTTGTTCGGTTTGAATTTCTGAGACAATCCATTTCACGTGATTTTCTTGTGCACTAACTATAACATTAACACTAAAAAATATTGTAAATATCAGAATTTTTTTTTTTGTCATAATAAACTTAAAAATAAATTGTAGCGAAAATTATGCCAAAAAATCAGGTATTAATCTTTCTTATCTAAAACATTATATGCCTGCTTGATGTTGTAAACCTGAGTTCGGAATAATATAGACCAAAACACATGGAAACAAAATTTTTCAAATAATCGCACGAAGTCTTACCCTCAAATACAAGGTTAATTAAATTAGCAGATTGGTATAATTACATTTTCCCGTCTTCTGATGTTAATTGTTTGTGTTTTTCGATTTCACTGTTAAATTCTTTGCAAAAATCGGGGACAGACGTATTTTATGGGGAGAAAGCAAAAATATTGTGAAGTCTAAAGAGGAAAAAAGCGTTATCAGACACACCTCTTAAATTAGCCCTGAAGAGTTTTATTTTAGCATTAAAAGA
>JAITXI010000201.1 GCA_031284905.1 Bacteroidales bacterium | reverse complement strand
TTTCGATTTAAAAAATCATCATCATGCACTTGCAGATGCAGAGGCTTGTGCTTGGATAGCTTTACGGATTTTGTAAAATAGACTGTTTCATGCAGGTAAAGATTTGGTATTACATAAATAATCAATGTCGTAAAAGAATAACAATTCAAAATTATGGCTATGTTTTAGAATATTATAGAAATTATTTTTTGATACGGTACATTTAATTGTTTGTACTTTTTTAAAGCCTCCACATCAGTATAGCGATTTTTGCCATATCCAAAACTTGTTGAGAGGATTTTTTCATTTTTTCTAAAAATATAAACCCATTCAAATATTTTGAAGACATTCCGACAAAGCGTTTTATACTAAATTACCATCATAGCAGGTAAGGTTAAACAATATTTTTCAACAGTAACATGTCTAAATGCCATTAAGAAACGCAATTATTATTCTTTATGCTACTAAAATACAAGGACAATTGGAATTTCTTTCAAAAAATCTGTAGATACAAAAAATATTTATTTGAATTTAGTTCTTGATTTTGTTTCATGTCCAATTACACATGTTTTTTCTTTCTAAAATTCGGAATATTTACTAAAGTCCAAATTCCAAATGAAATTCCTAATGTTATTAAAGCTGTAATACTTTCAAACGATTTAAACACAAACATATAACCCATATTCCATAAAACGAAAAGCATAAAAATAATTGGTGTAACAGGATAGCCCCAAGTTTTATATTTTCTTTCCATTTTTGGATATTTTTTTCTGTGAATAAATACACCCATGACTGTAAGAAATGCGAAAATATTCATGACAATTCCCAAATATGACAACAAAGTTTCAAATGTAGAAGTAAATAATAAAATTAAACTGATAGAACTTTGCACAACTATAGCGAGTAATGGAACACCGGTTTTTGTTTTTTTACTTAAAAAATGGAATGCTTTGTAATCTTCACCTATTGTTTGGATAACTCTCGGACCAACAAATATCATAGAACTTATTGTTGAAATTAATAAAATACTTATTATTCCTGAAATAATAATTCCGCCTGTATTTCCGAAAATACTTGTTGCTGCAATAGCCCCAACATCTACTTTTCCGCTTAAATCGGCAATTGGTGATACTAATAAAAACGAAAAATTTAAAAATAAATATAAAAATATTACAATTACAGTTCCAACAATTAAAGAACGTGGAAGCGTTTTTGCAGGATTTTTTAATTCGGAAACAAAATATGAAGCTGCATTCCAGCCTGAATATGAATAATATACATATATCAACGAAATAGCAAATCCGCTACTCATTATTTGTTGCCACGTGATTTTTGTCGGAATTATTGAAATTTCTTGATGTTTTGATGCTAAAAAAAAACTCGCAATTATGAAAACTATTATTAAGATAATTTTTAAAACAGTGAAAAACATTTGAAAAATACTGCCGGATTTTATTCCAATTGCATGTACTACCGAAATTATAATTATTATTCCAGCAGCTATTATTTTTACATTTATGCCGGAATAAATATTTGAAAAATATTCACTTAAAGCCATTGCGGCAAGTGCAATTGGTGCTGCAAATCCAACAAACATGGAAAAAAAACCAGACATAAATCCAATGGACGGATGATATAATTTACTTAAAAAATTATATTCGCCACCCGACCTTGGCATTACTGCTCCTAATTCTCCATAAACTTGTGCCCCTGTGAATGCTATAATTCCGCCCATTAACCATAAAATAATTATTGCTGCTATATCCGTTACTCCACCTGACAACTGAAATCCTAACGATGTAAAAACTCCTGTTCCTACCATATTAGCAATTACATAAGCTATTGCTGTTAATAATCCTATTTGCTTAACATTATTTTTTTTATTTTCTTTCACAATTGTATTATTTTTGTATAAATATTTGCAAAATTAATATAAAAAAATGAAACTTTTATTCAAAAATATTATACCTGTTTGTTTATCTGTTAAAAAATACAAAATATCTTTTGCAAATATTACTTATTTTTGCTTATTTTTTTTTATTATGTTTTTTCTTTTTTCTTGTTCGGGAAAAATCCATTTTAAAGTGAAACAAAACGACATCTATTATACAGATCAATGGTTTGTTCGTGAACTGAAATTTGAAGAAAATAATCAAAATATTGATACTGTTTCTAATATTTTAACTGAAAAAGAACCACAGGATACTTTTTTTATTTTAAATTATAATAATACTTTCGATGTTTCAATTTTTATAAAATATCCAAAATCTGATATTGCTATAAAAAAAACAATTTTAATGTTACATGGTTGGGGACGTCCTTACGACGAATGGTGTAATAAAACTTCATTTTGCGAACAAGCTTTGGCATTGGGTTATATTCTTGTAATTCCGGATTTGGGAAAAACTAATTATATTTTGTCTATTTATCCAACAACTGACCCAAAATATGTAATTTATCCGACAATTACATGGATAATGAATAATATGATTTCAAAATTACAAAACGATTTTGATATTTTAATACCCGGTGAAAATAATTTTGTTGCAGGTGTTTCTACTGGGGCAAGGGGTGCCACATTATTAGCTTATTATTTGCCAAATATTTTTAGAGGAGCTGCAAGTCTTTCGGGAGATTTTGATATTACTAAAATTAATAATGATAATTTGTATGTTTCGTATTTTGGTGATTATCAAACCAATAAGAATAGGTGGAAGAAAGAATGTATTGCATATAATCTGAAAAAATATGTTGTTCCGACTTATATTGCTCATGGAAAAAAGGATAACACCGCAGAATATCAGCAAAGTAATGATATGTATAATGCACTAAAAAAAAATCATCCTGATATTCTTTTTTCTGCATATTTTAATACAGAAGGCGGACACGATTATTCCTACTGGAATAGCGAGTCAGCTCATATTTTGGAATTTTTTGATTTTTTGGTTAAAGTAAAATAAAAGTTCTAATAATTAGCCATTGAAGAAGTTGTAATAACAAAAAAGCCCAAAAATATATTTGAGCTTAGCAGTCCGACGGGTTCTATAACCTTTTATTTATTAAAATATAGCAAACATTAAAATAGTTGTATTACAGCGAGCTACTTATTTTTAGTATTTATTAAAATTTATTAAAATTTATTAAAATCTATTAAAATAATGTAAAAATAGTCCATAACTTTAAAATTATGGACTATTTT
This sequence comes from Bacteroidales bacterium, assembly GCA_031284905.1. GTDB lineage: Bacteria > Bacteroidota > Bacteroidia > Bacteroidales > ML635J-15 > Bact-19. The sequence goes on along the minus strand of JAITXI010000201.1, from coordinate 120 downwards.
CGGGACAGACGTATTTTATGGGGAGAAAGCAAAAATATTGTGAAGTCTAAAGAGGAAAAAAGCGTTATCAGACAGACCTCTTAAATTAGCCCGAAAGAGTTTTATTTTAGCATTAAAAGA
>JAITXI010000143.1 GCA_031284905.1 Bacteroidales bacterium | reverse complement strand
ATTTCTTATAAAAAACAAAGTTATATTAAATAACTGAATTTTTCAGCTTAATATTTTAAATTATTCAACATTTTTGGAGCAAAATTACATCGCGGATCCGGATAATCCCAATTTTCAATACCATAAGCCTTAATAACATCAGCCCAACAACGGTTCATATTGTTATAACATTGCTCAAAAATATCACATTTTCCACAAGGATTTTCAGGTTTCAAATTTTCTGGTTTCAAGTTTAAAAACCATTTTGCACGTTCTCCGTTCCAAACTTCTGCTATTGTCTGATAATTAAGGTCGCCAATAATAAAATGAGGATGCCAATACAATTGTTCGCACATCGTTACCTGACCGTCAGGCAATAGAAAAATATGACTGCACAAAGCCGAACAAGTTGCTCCTTCAAATCTTTCACTTCCTCCTTCAACTTCACCGTATTCACGTTCTATAAAGGTTTTGCTTATATTTATATCTGCTTTACATTTTTCTCGCAGACTTTCAACATAATCAAAAATCTCGTAATATTCTTCTTTTGTTGTTCTAAACGACTGTTTTGGTCTGTAAAGCGATTCAAATCCGGGCGAAATACTCCAACTATTTACGCCTGCCTCGTTTATTAGTGCCAAAACAGAATCTATACTTGCTTTACTACAATTATATTTTGTTAAAATTGTTGCAATTTGCACGGCAAAACCTTCATTACAAAGATTTTTTACTGTTTCTTTAATTTTTTTCATAATTAAAAAAATTTTAAATTTATTTTTTATTTCCAAAAGAATATTCTATTCTTAATCTAAAAAAGCGATGGTCATATTTTGCATTATAAAAATATTCTATGTTATCATAAACATAAATACTATTATACCTATCTTGATGAAAAAGGTCGGTAACATCAAAAACAACAGACCATTTAGAATTTATCTCATAATCTATTGACAAACTTGTTTGAAAACCACCTTTATTTTTGGAGTAACCAAATATTTGTGGTGAATCATAACTTTCACTAATTGAAAAAGTTAAATCAATTTTTTTCAATGTATATGCTATGTCAATATAAGCTCCATAATGAAAAATTGAATTTTTAAATGTTTTTTCATTGTTTTCTACTTTCTGATATGATAAGCTGCCATCTAAATTAATTTCAAGTCTATCATCTATTAAACTAATAAAATATGGAATAGAAACATTATATTCTTGTGATTTACCAAAATTTATATATTTACCACCAACTATCTTCGACAAATTAGTATCTATTATTGGTTTAAAGTCAATAAAATTATCTTTATTTCGATAACAAAATTTAAAAAACAAATCATAATCTAATTGTCCGTATGTAAATTCTATTCGATTTGTATAAGAAGGTTTTAAATAGGGATTTCCTTCAGTGTAATATTCGGAGCTACTATAAATTTTATATGGAAATAATTGTGAAATGTCGGGAATTGAAGCAAATAAATTGTAATTTAGTTCAAACATATTAAAGTCGTTTGGAGAAAAATTCAGATAAGCAGACGGAAGTATCGAAAAAAAATTGTAATCATGATTTATATTCAGAGAGTTTGATTTTTCAAAATTGAGATAATAAAAAGCTCTTAAAGCTAAACGATAGCTAAACTTTTTTAAGACTTGATGCCCAAAACTTAAATATGCTCTAAAAGAATTTTGGTTGAATGAAAATTGATTTGTTAATTGATTATTTATTTGCCAATTATTGGAAATAAGTGTTTGATATTTTGTTGAACTATTGCTGTTTTCTGAAACAAAAGAAATTCCATCTGTAATTTCAATTTTGTCTTTTATTTTAATGAAATGATCAATATTTACACTAAAAATATTTTGTAATATTTTATCATTATTTTTATTTTTTACAATATCATTAAAGTCATTAAACCTATCAAAATAGCTATAATTTTTATCAACAACTGTATTTTCTTTATCAAAAGAATAATTGCCGGACAAAGTAATAAAATGCCTCCGCCCGTCAATTGCATATTTATAAAACACTGACGATAAATTTCTTATTGAATTTAATATATCGTTATCTTCATTTTGCACAACACTATCCATACCGATATTGTTATATCTGAAAATTTGTCTTAAACGAATAGCGTTTCCTTTTAGTATAGAAAAATCCGTATTAATTCCTATGGTGTTTTTGCTATTAACATTATAAGATAAACCTATAGTAATGTCTCCAAAATGCGAAAATCCTTCTGAATGCGAAGTGTCAATTAATGAAAAAAAATTATCCTTTATATTTTTTTGAGATTCATTCTCGGTATTAATTCTTTGGTTAAATTTATAAAGTAAAACTAAATTAAAAGTTATTTTTTCGTTTTGAATATTTAAAGAGGCATAGCTTTCATTGTTAAATTTTTGTCTATAAGACAACCAACTAGATATAGTTCCTATAATAATGTTATTACTTATTTTTTTTGTAATAATATTTATCACAGCACCATCCCACTCATCAACATATTTCGGAGGAGGAGTAAACATTATTTCTACTTTTTCTATATTTTTTGCAGATTGATTATTAAAGATTTTAGCAAGTTGTTCAAAATTTATTCTTTGAGGCTCATCATCTATTATTACCCTGACATCTTTACCAATAATAGTATATTTTCCCTGTATTTTATTATGATATGCTCCCGGCAATGCTTCTAAAACGTTAATAGTTGTTGCATCTTCTTTTAATTTTAAATTGGCAATGCTTACAATTAATTTATCAATATCTCTATAAAAAGGACTTTCTTCAATTACTACTTCATTTAGAATATTTGGAGTTAAAAAAATAGTATCTAAAACTATATTATTGTTTAAATTTAATAATTTTTGAAATTGTTTTTCACCTGCAAAACTAATTTCTATAATTTTATTTCCGGCTTTTAAGTTTTTTATAGAAAATTCGCCTTTTTCATTTGAAATTGTACCGGCAATGAATATTGAATCTTTTTCGTTTAATAAAATTATTGTACAATAATTTACCGGAATTTTTGAAATTGAATCGAAAATTGTTCCGCTTATCGTAAAATTATTGTTTTGTGCAAAATTATAATTTTCTACACTTATAAAAAATAATATGATTGGAATAATTTTTTTGAGCAATTTAATAATTTATTTCTTATAAAAAACAAAGTTATATTAAATAACTGAATTTTTCAGCTTAATATTTTAAATTATTCAACATTTTTGGAGCAAAATTACATCGCGGATCCGGATAATCCCAATTTTCAAT
>JAITXI010000141.1 GCA_031284905.1 Bacteroidales bacterium | reverse complement strand
ATTGAAAATTGGGATTATCCGGATCCGCGATGTAATTTTGCTCCAAAAATGTTGAATAATTTAAAATATTAAGCTGAAAAATTCAGTTATTTAATATAACTTTGTTTTTTATAAGAAATTAAAATTCAAAATGCTAAAAAAAATTATTTTAATAATATTACTTTTTTTGTGTATAAAAAGTTGTATGGTTGCACAAAATAATATTTTTGGCGTTGTTTATGATACAATTTTAAAAAAGCCAGTAGAATATTGTACTGTGATAATGTTAAATTCCAAAGATTCCACATTTCAAGCAGGTACAATTACAGATAACAAGGGAATTTTCAATTTTACAATAAAACAAAAAGGAACAAAAATTTTGCAAATAAGTTATGCTGGTAAAACAATTTCGTATATAAATATTGATATTCAACAGAATATGAAAATTGATACAATTTTTATAATTCCAAATATTCTAGACGAAATAGTAATTGCAGAAAGTCCTTATACGCGAGATATAGATAAACTTTCTGTTAATACAGCAAATTTAAAATTACCGGAAAATGCAACAGCGGTTGATGTTTTAAAAGCATTGCCCGGAGCATATCTTAATAAAAACGACAAAAATTTTCAGATTATTGGTAAATCTGTTAGAATTTTAGTTGATGACAAGCCACTTTATATGCCTTATGAAACATTACAACAACTTTTTGAAAATCAGCCAAGTGAAAATATAGAAAAAGTTGAAATAAATTTTACTCCTCCTCCAAAATATGTTGACGAATGGGACGGTGTAGTTATTAATTTAATAAAGAAAAAAAATATAAATTTCACTATTACCGGTTCAGTTGGCGATTGGATTGTTTACAGAAAAAAAATAAATAATGAAATTAATGCCAATTTAAGTGTAGAAACTAATAAAATTTCTTTTAATATTGCAATAGGCTATAGTTATTTAAATAGATTATCAAATTCTATTCTAACGCAAACCGACATAAATTCAGCTAAAATAACAAATCGAGAAGTTGATACATCAACAAATTCAGGACACGATATTTATCTTTTAACAGATTTTAGTTATAAAATTAATGACAAAAACACAATAGGCTTAAACTATAATTTTTCTTTTGGTAAAAATAAATATAAAAATAGTTACGAAATTAATAATTACATTAATGAAATTTCGGATTCTACTTTACAACAATTTATTGACAATAATATCAATAATATCAACAATTCAGTAGGGATATTTTACAAATATAATTTTGATAGTCGTAATCATTTTATAACATTTTCTTCAAATGCCGGATATACAAAAAATATAGATACGTATATAAATAAATTTGCATATTATTCTAAAGAGATATTATATCCTGAGAAATTCAGTAAAAATAATATGTATCGTCCCAATAATTTATTTGAGATTTCAGTTAATGCTGACCATAATTTAAAAATTAATAAATTTACGATTTCAGATGGCGTTTCGTTTATTAGAAATGAAAACATTACAGAATATACTGTCGAAAATCAAGAAAATAACGATTTATTAATTGTTCCAAATCAAATAAACAAATTTATTTTTACAGAGCAGTTTGTAAGAACATATTTTGCTTTTGGTCATCAAGTTACAGAAAATTTTAGTTATCGTATCGGAGCAAGAGTATTTTATTTTTTTAACAAAGAAAATTCACAAACAATAAATTTTTATCACAATAATAATTATTTTTCTATTGTGCCCACAGTATATCTGAATTACACTACGCCAAAATTAAATTCTTTTGATTTAACTTATGATATGACTCTGTATTCTCCAACAGCTACAGTTTTAAATCCTGCTAAAATTTATACTACACCAAATTATTTTTTTGTCGGCAATCCATATTTAAAGCATGGCTTTTATCACAGACTTTCATTTGGTTTTATAAATTTGGATACTGAAATTTCTGCTACATTATCGTATAATTTGAACGATAAAATTTATGCACAACGTCCGGTTTTAGACAGTTCAAAAACAAAAATCATTGGTTATCAGTATGATAATTTTCTTGTTAATCACAATATAAATTTAATAATTCCTTACTCATTTTCATTTATTGATGAACGATTAGAAATTAATTTAAAAGCTAATGCCTCATATCAATATTCAAAAGCAATAGACAATAGTTTTAAAACTCAAAATTGGAACTATGGAGGTTCTGTTAATATTTCATATACTTTGAAAAAGATTGATTTTGAGTTTTGGGCAGCGGAAACGTATAATTCTATATATTTATCCGGTTATCAAAAGTATAACCCATATTTCTCAACAGCTTGCGGAATAAATTATGATATAAACTCATCTTGGTCTATAGGTTTTCAGATAGACGATATTTTTAACCAGTCTAATAGAGGAAATTTGTATGAATATCAAGGTATAGAATATAAAAACGATGTAAATCCCGATAGAAGATTTTTTAGATTAATGTTAGATTATAATTTTGGAAACTCAAAAAAATAAATTTAAAACTTTTTTAATTATGAAAAAAATACAAGAAATAGTAAATTTTGAAAATTTGTCATTAAATGATTTATTTGAAATTAGAGGTGGATTGACACAAAACAGTCAATCGATTTGCACTTCATCAGGTTGTAAATCAGGAGCTTGCACTTCAAAATCATGTGAAAATGCAGCTTGTACCGTTAAAGCGTGTAAATCGAAAGCATGTGACAATAGTGCTTGTGCATCTTCTGCTTGTAATAGTAAGGCTTGTAAAAAATCCGAAAATAAAGATAATAAATAAGTAATTTATTATTGAATAATTGTTCAAATGAAATTTTTCCATCAGTTAGACTCAATGGATTGTGGCGTAGCTTGTCTGAAAATGGTCGCCAAGCATTATGGCATAGATATTGCTTTTGAAATATTGCGAAACCTTTGCCATAGAACAAGACGAGGCGTTTCGCTTTTGAGTATAAAAGAAGCTGCCGAAGAAATCGGTTTTAAAACTGTTGCCGGAAAAATTACTTTTAAACAATTAAATCAAGCTCCGTTGCCGTGTATTGTGCATTGGAAACAAGAACATTTTGTAGTCGTTTATAAAATAAAAAAAAAGTACATTTTTGTAGCCGATCCCGGAATGGGAAAACTTAAACTTTCAGAAGAAGATTTTTGTAAATCGTGGTTAGAAAATTCCGAAAACGAAGAAGCACGCGGAATTGCTCTCCTTTTAGAACCAAATATTGATAGTAATGAAAAACAAATAAAAAATTCGGATTTCCTGAATTATACAAAAACAGGTATTAAAACCAAATTAAAGTTTTTGTGGTCTTACTTCACAAAATATAAAAAGAAATTTGTTATTCTTTTTTTCACTTTAATACTTGCAAGTTTGTTTCAACTTGCTTTTCCATTTCTCACTCAATCTGTTGTAGATGTGGGTATTACACAACAAAACTTAAAATTCATTTATCTCGTATTAATTGCCCAATTAGTGCTTACTTTAAGTCGTTTGGTTGTTGATTTTATTCAACGCTGGATTTTACTGCATATCAGTACACGTATCAATATTTCAATGGTTTCAGATTTTTTCAAAAAACTTATGAAATTGCCGATGAGCTTTTTCGACCAAAGTCTTATTGGTGATATAATGCAACGTATTCAAGACCATAACCGCCTCGAAAATTTTCTTACAACACAATCTTTAAGCGTACTTTTTTCTCTTGTAAATTTTATTGTTTTTGGAGTTGTTTTGTGTATTTATAGTGTAAAAATATTTCTTATATTCTTGTTGTTCAGTATTTTATATATAATTTGGATTGTTATATTTCTAAAAAAGCGCAAATATTTCGATTATAAATATTTTGAACAAAATTCTGCCAATCAAAATAAGACTTTTCAGTTAGTTCACGGCATGCAGGAAATTAAGTTACAAAATTGTGAAAAACGCAAACGAGCAGAATGGCAAGATATTCAGGAAAAATTGTATAAAACTAATATTGCATCGCTAAAATATGAACAAATACAAGAAGTAGGTAGTGTTTTTATTAATGAAGTAAAAAATATTTTTATTACAATTTTAGCAGCAACTTCTGTAATTTCGGGCGATATAACTCTTGGAATGATGTTGTCGATTCAATATATTGTAGGGCAATTAAGCAGTCCGATAGACAGTTTGCTATCTTTCGTCAATCACTTTCAAATGGCGATGATAAGCCTCGACCGTATAAATGAAATTCATTTGCGGAAAAATGAAAATGAAGAAAAAATTGTAATCGAAATTGAAGATTTTGAAAATAATAAAGATATTAAAATTGAAAATCTAACATTTCAATATGAAGGAAAACATTCTCCCAAAGTCCTTAATAATATTAACCTTACGATAAAAGAAAATTCTGTAACTGCAATTGTAGGAACAAGTGGTAGTGGAAAAACTACGTTAATAAAATTATTATTACAATATTATAAACCAACAGAAGGGAAAATATTTATTAATAAAGATATTGATTTACAGGATATTAATACAGAATTTTGGAGGAAAAATTGTGGAGCCGTAATGCAAGACGGATTTATTTTTTCGGAATCTATTGCTCACAATATTGCCGTTAGCGATGACGAAATAGACGAAGAACGTTTAATTTATGCTTCTCAAATTGCTAATATTTATGATTTTGTTATGAGTTTGCCATTAAAATTTAACACAATTATAGGAGGCGAAGGACAGAATTTAAGTCAAGGACAAAAACAACGAGTTTTAATTGCTCGTGTGGTATATAAAAATCCTGTTTTTTTGCTTTTCGACGAAGCAACAAACTCGTTAGACGCAAACAACGAAAAAGCAATAGTCGAAAATCTGAAAAATTTTTATCATGGAAAAACTGTTGTAGTTGTTGCTCACCGACTTTCAACTGTTAAAAATGCCGACAAAATCGTAGTTTTAGAAAATGGAAAAATTGTTGAAGTTGGTACTCATAAAGAATTGATAAAACATTGTGGGAAATATTATGAATTAGTTGAAAATCAGTTGGAATTGGGAAATTGAAAGGAAGAATGGTAAACTTGTATCGGAAATATATGAAAATTACAGGTTTATAGTATTGGTATCCAACAGCTATCAAATTTATTAATATTTTCGCCCACATTGAGCAAAATCTCCAATATCAAAAAAAGAACTCAAAAAAATTTGTATAAAAAAAGACAAAAAATGTCTCTTCAAAATGCTGATAATTCGTTTAATATCAGTAAAATATAATAAACAACTTGTTTTGCCGGCAGAAAAAGACAGTCTTTTAAAATTTATAATTTGTTGATTTATAAAAAAATTACTCCGAATAATGCTCAATGTAGAGAAATTCACAAAAATCAAAAATTTCTTCGTTCTTTTTTGGCGTTTATTTTTCAAATTGATTACAAGGAAAATCAAAATTGTTTTTTTAATCCTTTCTTATTATAAACTACAAAATTCATAACCCAAATTTGAAAAATATTGTATAGTAAATTCCAAAGCCGGTAACATTCTATCTTTTGCTTTTTCAGAATCGTGAAAAACTATTATTGAACCATTTCTCACTTTTATTTTTAAAATTTGCTTAATATTTTCAACAGAAAGATTTTTATCAAAATCATATGTTAAAACGTCCCAAAATACAATTTTATATTTTTTTGATAATTTTTTAAATTGAGAAGGGAAAATTTTTCCGTAAGGTGGGCGAAAATATTCAGATTCAGAAACAATTGATTTTTTTAAAGCATCTTCAACCCATAACTTTTTTTTTGTCTTATGAGCATTTTTATGAGAATATCCATGATTTCCTATTTGATGCCCTGATTTTTTGATTTTTTCAATAATTTCCGGAAAATAATCTGCATTTTTACCATGACAAAAAAATGTTGCTTTAGAATTATTTTTTTCAAGAATATTCAGAATTAAATCAGTAATTTCTGAAGTTGGACCATCATCAAATGATAAAAATAATTTTTTATCATTGCTTTTAATTCTTTTATAAGCCTGTCTGTAAATATAAGGACAACGAATAAATAATAACTTCCAGATAAACATAAGAAATAAACGTTTTTGTTTTTTTGTTAGTATTTTTATGGAAAAAATAAAGTAAAATTATAACTTTGTAGAAAGAAAATTTACAATGATTATAGATTCAAAATTAGAAAGTTCTGTAAAAAATTTACCCGAATCTCCCGGAATCTATAAATATTTAGATAAAGCAGGAAAAATTATTTATGTTGGAAAAGCAAAAAACTTAAAAAAAAGAGTTGCTCAATATTTTAATAAAACTCAGCAATCGGATAAAACTCAATTATTAGTTAAAAATATTTGCGAAATAGAGTTTGTTGTTGTAGATACAGAAGGAGACGCTTTGTTGTTGGAAAATAATTTGATTAAAAAATTACAACCAAAGTATAATATTATGTTGAAAGACGACAAAACTTATCCTTGGATTTGTATCAAAAAAGAAAATTTTCCTCGAATTTTTTCTACACGACAAAAAATAAATGATGGAAGTGAATATTTTGGTCCTTTTCCTTCAATTTATATCATGAAAACTTTGCTCGGCTTAATAAAAACTCTTTTTCCACTGCGAAGATGTGCAAATATTCTTTCCGAACAAAATATTTCTAAAGGGAAAAACAAAGTTTGTTTGGAATACCATATTGGAAATTGTTTGGCTCCTTGTATAAAAAATATTGATGAAGATACATATAATGATTTTATCAGTCAGTCAAGAAAAATTATAATTGGTGATTTACAGACAATTAACGAACATTTTAAAAACAAAATGTTAAACTGTGCCAAAGAATATAAATTTGAAGAAGCTGCAAAAATAAAAGAAAAATTAGAAATTATTGAAAAATATACCGGTAAAACAGTAATTGTAAATAAAACAATAACAAATATCGAAGTCTTTGGTTTTTCTAAAGATATAGATTCTGCGTATATTAGTTATTTGCAAATAAAAAATGGAGCTATCATAAACACTTATAATTTAGAATTAAAGAAAAAAATAGAAGAATCTGACGAAGATATGTTATTATATGCGGTTTTGGAGATTAAAGAAATAATGAACGACTTCAGTCCGCGCGAAAACAAATCGAATATTAAAAATATAATTTTACCTTTTCCCGTTGATTATCAATTAAAAAATATGATATTTGAGTATCCGAAACGAGGCGAAAAATTTGATTTATTAAAATTAGCTGAAAAAAATGCAAAATTTTTTATGCTTGACCGACATAAACAAATTGAGAGTAAAAATCCTGAAATCAGTTATATCCGGAAACTTGAAACTTTACAAAAAGATTTACATTTAGCTCAGCTCCCTGTTCATATTGAATGTTTTGATAATTCAAATATTCAGGGAACAAATCCGGTAGCTTCATGCGTTGTTTTTAAAAATGCGAAACCATCAAAAAAAAATTATCGCCATTTTAATATTAAAACTGTTGAGGGACCTGATGATTTTGCTTCGATGTCGGAAATAATTTTCAGACGTTATCAGCGAATTTTAGATGAAAACGGAGAACTTCCAAATTTAATAATTGTTGATGGAGGAAAAGGACAATTAAATGCAGCAATTGAAAGTTTAAAACAATTAAATTTATTTGAAAAAATTCCAATCATAGGAATTGCCAAGCGTTTAGAAGAAATTTTTTTTCCAAATGATAATATCCCTTTATATCTGAATAAAAATTCTGAATCTTTAAAAATTATCCAACAGGCAAGAGATGAAGCTCATCGTTTTGGAATTACTTTTCACAGAAATAAACGTTCCAAAAGTTTTATTACCAGCGAACTTCAAAATATTAAAGGTATTGGTGAAAAAACAATGGAATTATTGCTCGACAACTTCAAAACTGTAGAAAAAATAAAATCACTTTCCGTAGAAGAATTATCAATTGTTGTTGATAAAAGAAAAGCGGAAATTGTTTACAAATATTTTGATACAAACAAATAAAATTTAGAACATTTTTGGGACAGACGTATTTTATGGGGAGAAAGCAAAAATATTGTGAAGTCTAAAGAGGAAAAAAGCGTTATCAGACACACCTCTTAAATTAGCCCTGAAGAGTTTTATTTTAGCATT
>JAITXI010000121.1 GCA_031284905.1 Bacteroidales bacterium | reverse complement strand
TTGCCCGGTGTAAAAATTGGAGACGGGGTAATAATTGGAACCAAAAGCGTTGTAGGAAGTAATATAGAACCATATTCAATAGTAGCCGGAAATCCGGCAAAAATTATTCGGAAAAGATTTGATGAAGAATTAATAGAAATAATGTTAAAATTAAAATGGTGGGATAAAACCATTGAGGAAATAAATAAACTGATACCAATATTACATAATAATAATTTAGAATATGTAAAAAAAGAATTAAAGAAGATTGTAAAATAAAAAATAATTGGTAAAAGGCATTCCAAACTTCGCATAACAGGACTGTATATGCTTTTCCGCCACGTTTTTGTGCTTACTGGAAACCTCCGGTTTCCTTTATCGCAATCGTAAAAACGTTATATGCGGCCGGAACGTTATGTGAAATTGCCTCTAGAATTGAAAATATTTTAATAAAACATCTAAAAAAATAATATTGGTATAAATTGAATATAAACAAATATAAGGAAGGTTTACAGAAATGTTTGTGGATTTAACACTTTTAATAACGCCAAAAATAGTAAAAAACGCAGAAGCGGATGAAAGGAAAATTACAATAGCCGGACATTTAGGGACACATATAGATGTTATGAAAAAAATATTTCCTTTGGATTATATAGAACGGAAAGCAATAGTCTTTGATGTAAGTAATATAACAGATAGAGACATTGCGGTATCGGATATTGACATTCATAAAGTTAAAAAAGATATGTGCGTATTGTTTTATACCGGATTTATTGAACAGGAAAAATATGGAACCGATCCATATTTTACGAATCACCCTCAGCTTTCAAAAGACTTAATAGAAACATTATTAAAAAAAGAAATTTCTATCATAGAAATTGATTGTGCTGGTATCATTAGACGTGGCAATGGACATGGAGCAATGGATCAGTATTGTGCGGATAAGAATGTGTTTATTGTTGAAAATATTTGTAATTTAAAATCTGTTCTTTTAAATGATAAAAGTAAAGAATTTATTATAAATACTTATCCAGTAAATTATGTTGATGTAACTGGATTACCTTGCAGGGTGGTAGCAAAAATAATGGAATAATAAAGTTAAAAGCACCGGGAACTGCATTTAACCGATCTGCATATGCTTCGTCGCTTCGCTCTTCGGTCTCTGTTCGTCTAGGTCATGGCTACGCCATTCACGTTATGTGCAATTTGGGCTAACATTTTTAAATAAATTTACGGATTGACATTGTAAATAAAATATTGTACTATACCGAGAAATGGAGTGGGAAACAAAATTAAGATAAATATACATACAAATAATGCCATTATCTATTTTTTATTAACATTAATTATTATTTTTGAAGCCTCATGTTCAACAATTAAAGCTGGAATATATTTATCGTCGATTGATCCAAAAGAATTTGAAATGACCATTTTAAAAGAGCCTGATGTAAAGATATTATTAGAAGAAGTTTATAAATTTTCGGAAAACTATACAATGTCCGCATATACACGGACTGCAATAAAATCTAATATAAAAAAATCAGAGAGATATACACACGCATATTATGTGATACATAATAATACTGGACAATTTTATACGTTAAGTTTTAATGGGACTCAATTTTCAAGATATTCTAACGGGGTATGGGCAGTAAATACTGAATCTGATTTAAATTCTTATATAAGTTTTCTAGACGGAGAAAATATATGGAGCGTTGAAATAATGAAGTCAGAGAACATAATTAATGTAAAAGAAACAATTTTCAATATTTTAGGAAAAATTGACAGCCATATAACATATTATTATATAGATCATTTAAATAAAAAGGTAAATATGGAAAATTGTATTACTGCATTAACAGAAACTTTAGTAGAAAAACAAATCGAATAAAAAATATCCCAACTTCGCATAACAGCTTGTGTACGGTTCGTGGCTTCGTTCCCCGGTGTTCTGGTCGCCTGGCCGCCTAGTAGTATGTAAGATTTACTTATTCCATCATGAGGCAAAAGAGAATATGCCAATACGGGAGAAGTTATGGGAGTTGGAAAATACAATATAGGTCGCGGAATTGCTTCAGAGAGCAACGAAAACGGTTCAGTATGTGCGTAAAGCGTATAGGGACAAAGCCTTGAATCGGCGGAGAACCACAAGAAGCGTGAAACGCCGCCGATTTCGGCTACCGCGGCTCACAGCACTCGTATTTTGCCCTCCCTGTTTGCTACGCAAAGCCCATATTCGGGCTGCCAAAACCGCGTAAATTTTTCACAATTAGGCGCAATGGGGCTTGACGTAATGTAAAAAATATTGTAAAAATAAGAAATAGGTTTTAGGAGGATAATAATGGCTAATATAATATTTTATTTTACGGGAACAGGAAATTCTTTAAAAATTGCAAAAACAGTCTCAAATAAAATTAATGGTTGTGAAATTATTCCAATGGGATCAAACAAAGGAATTGTTATTAATAAAGAATATGACAGCATTGGGTTTATCTATCCAATTTATTACTGGGGTATTCCTAAAACTGTAAAAGATTTTATTTTAGATATGGTTATAAAAAATAATGAAAACGCTTATTTTTATGCCATTGCCACTTATGGCGGTTTTGCGGGCAATGGTTTAAAATTATTGAATAAAATACTTTTGGAAAAAAATATAAAATTAAAATACGGAAAAACGTTCAAGATTTTTTCAAACTATATTATTAACTTTAATACGCCCAGTAAATTTATAAAAATATTGGAAAAATCCGATAGAAAATTAATTCCAATAATTGAGTCAATAAAAAATAAGAAAACGAATTCTGTTGGAAAAAT
>JAITXI010000037.1 GCA_031284905.1 Bacteroidales bacterium | reverse complement strand
CTGTATTTTAAAATTTACTGCGGGGAAAAAATAGCAGATGATATACTTATTAATGCAATAAATCCTTTAACTCGATTTTTATTGATAAACAAATTTATTGACAAATGGTTTTTCATTCGCTACGTAGATACAGAACATCATTTGCGAATTAGATTTCACATTATTAATTATGATTTTAATACAATAATTTCAAAAACAAATAAATATATAAGTCCTTGTATAACATCAAATTACATATCAAATATTACATTCGATACTTATAAAAGAGAAATAGAACGATATGGTAAAAACAATATCGAAATTGTAGAGAATTTATTTTTCAATGATAGTAATGCAATTATAAAAATAATTTCACAATTTGAAACAATAAACGCGGAAACTGATAGGTGGAAATTAGGACTACTATTAACCGATTTGTTATTAACTGATTTTAAATATGATTTAAATAAAAAGTTTGAAATTTTATCTAAAATGAAAGATGCTTATTTTATAGAATTTAACGGAAATAAATTATTAAAAAAGCAGTTAGCTGAAAAATATAGACAAATGCGAGAAAATGTTTCATCCATTTTTAAAAACAATAACGAATTAAACAATTATAAACAAATCATAGCAAACAGAACAAAAGAAAACAAAAAATCAATTTTAAAATTAAAACAAATTACATCAATACCTGCGATTAACGACCTTATTTTTAGTTTTTTACACATGCAAAATAATAGACTTTTTATTACACATCAAAGACTGCACGAACTTGTTATATATGATTTCTTATGTCAATATTATCGCACTGAAATTGAGAAAAAAAATATTAAATAAAAAACATGTCTTTTCATCCTACCACCAACACGATTTCTCCAAATATATCGCAACTAATCTCTGCATTGTTACTAAATACTATGGCAAAAAAATTTAGTAAATATGTAAATTTTTTATTATATTTCGTTTTGCCAGATTATCTCGAACTCAGGTTTTTATGTTTTTTTGAGGCGTTTTAGCAAATTTGTTAAGTTTTCAATTTTTTCTTTTTAGCTGCGGGGAAAAGTACATTGTTTAGAATTAATCTATATCCGGGTGAATTTGGGTATAAATTCATATCTGTGTTTTCGTCTCCTACATAATGACGATAATCTTCGGGATCGTGTCCGCCGTAGAAAGTCCACATTCCTTTTCCATATTCGGAATGGATATATTTTACTTCACCTATAGATTTATTTTCACCCATAACAAGTACGTGAGACTTTATCGTACTTGTCTTAAAAGCAGTGGTTTGTCCCATAAATCCATGAATCAAATTTTGGTGATTTTGGCAAAGCATAGTAGGAATTGGGTCCCATTTTGCAGAAAATTCAAATAATATGAAAAAATCTTGTTTGTCTGAAACTTTTCTATCGTTAGTAACATCAATGTCAGAATATTCATATTCCATAGGATTTTTGACTAAAGTAAAATTTGTAAAAGCAAGGCATTTTGAGAAATCTAATTTTTGTTGTGCGTTAGGATCTGCCGGATCACCATCAAACATTGATTCACAAATATCAATACCTTCAGCAGCAAGGGCAATATCGAAACTGTCTGTAGCTGAACACATTGCAAATAAAAATCCACCTTCTGCGACATAAGATTTTATTTCTAATGCTATTGCCAATTTTAATTGCGAAACTTTATTAAACCCCATTTCTCGGGCTGTTTGTTCGCTTTTGACTTGTTGGTCTTGATACCATTTCATTCGTCCATAAGCACCGTAAAATTTCCCATATTGACCGGTAAAATCTTCATGATGAAGATGTAGCCAATCATAATTTCTGAGATTGCCATTTAAAATTTCTTTATCATAAATTTTATCAAAAGGGATTTCTGCATAAGTTAGAGCTAAGACAACTGCATCATCCCATGGTTGGGAAAACGGCGGAGTATAAACAGCAATTTTTGGAGCTTTTTCTAATTTTATGGCATCCATATTTACAGAAGGAGCGGAAATTTCGTTGAAAATTAAATTTTTTTGTGCATCTGCAATTATTTCATAAGAAATATTTCTGATAATAGCTTCTCGTTCTAATTCTTTAGAAAGATATAACAAAAAACTTCCACCTCGATAATTTAAAAGCCACCATGCCTCAACTCCTGTTTCTAATGATAAATATGTCAATCCATAAGCTTTTAGATGATTTTTTTGATTGTTATCCATCGGAATTAACATGTAAGACCCAAAAGTTTTGCAAGAAATTATTATTAATAATATATAAAAAATTATTTTTTTCATTTTTAATCCAATTTAAGAACAGCCAAAAAAGCAGATTGAGGAACTTCAACATTTCCAACTTGACGCATACGTTTTTTACCTGCTTTTTGTTTTTCTAATAATTTGCGTTTTCGTGTAATATCTCCTCCATAACATTTTGCTGTTACGTCTTTACGAACGGCTTTAACTGTTTCTCGAGCAATAATTTTACTTCCAATAGCCGCTTGAATTGCAACGTCAAATTGTTGTCGAGGAATTAAATCTTTTAATTTTTCGCACATTTTTCTTCCTAAACCTTGCGCATTGTCAAAATGCGTTAAAGCTGATAAAGCATCAACAGGTTCTCCGTTTAAGAGAATATCCAATCTAACTAATTTTGCTTGAACATATCCCGATTGATGATAATCGAAAGAAGCATATCCTTTGGAAATACTTTTTAATTTATCATAAAAATCGAAAACAATTTCTCCAAGCGGAAGGTCAAAGTGAAGTTCAACTCTGTCGCTACTTAAATATATTTGATTTAAAAAAGTTCCTCTTTTATCAATACAAAGTTTTATAACTTGACCAACATAATCTGATTTTGTAATTACAGTTCCTTTAATAAAAGGTTCTTCAACAAAATCTAAATGAGTAGGGTTTGGCATTCCGGAAGGATTGTGAACTTCAATTATTTCGTTTTTTGTCGTATGAGCTAAATATTTAACGTTTGGAACAGTAGTAATCACGTCCATATTAAATTCTCTATCAAGACGTTCTTGAATAATTTCCATGTGCAATAATCCCAAAAATCCGCAACGAAAACCAAATCCAAGGGCAACAGAAGATTCCGGCGTAAAAGTTAATGAAGCGTCATTTAATTGAAGTTTTTCGATAGATGCACGTAATTCTTCGTAGTCGTCAGCATCAATAGGATAAATTCCTGCAAAAAGCATTGGTTTTACTTCCGAAAATCCTTCAATTGCTTGTAAACACGGATTAGCTACAGATGTAATTGTATCTCCGACTTTCACTTCACTTGCTTGTTTTATTCCTGAAATAATATATCCTACATCTCCGGCAGATAAAGTATCACAGGGAGAATTAGTTAATTTTAAGATACCAATTTCTTCGGCAAAATATTCTCGACTAGTGTTTACAAATTTTACTAATTCTCGCTTTGTTATTGTCCCATTAAAAATTCTAAAATAGGCAATAATTCCTCGAAAAGAATTAAAAGCAGAATCAAAAATCAAAGCTTGAAGTGCTTCGTTTGGATTTCCGCCAGGAGCAGGAATTTTATTAATGATGGCTTCTAAAATTTTTTCAGTTCCAAATCCCGTTTTTCCACTTGCATGAATAATTTCTTCGCGTTTGCAACCGATTAGTTCAATTATTTGGTCTTCAACAGAATCGGGTTGAGCTGCATCTAAATCAATTTTATTAAGAATTGGAATTATTTCTAAATCGTGTTCTATAGCTTGATATAAAACAGAAATTGTTTGAGCTTGAACACCTTGTGTTGCATCAACAATCAATAAAGCACCTTCACAAGCAGCAATAGAACGACTCACTTCATACGAAAAATCGACATGACCGGGAGTATCAATCAAATTCAGAAGATATTTTTCGTTATTATGCAAATATTCCATTTGAATAGCATGACTTTTAATAGTAATTCCTCGTTCTCGTTCCAAATCCATATTGTCAAGAATTTGATTTTGAAATTCTCTATCAGTAACAGAGTTCGTCATTTGAAGAAGTCTATCGGCTAAAGTACTTTTCCCGTGATCAATATGTGCTATAATACAAAAGTTACGAATTTTTCTCATTGAAAAATTTATGATTTTCTGCAAAGTTAGCATTTTCTTTGAAAATATTAAAATAAAAGAATAATACAATATGGTTTATGAACAAAAATAATATGAATAGTGTTAGTATTACCATTAATTTTAGTGCATAATGTTAGAATAAAAAGAAGATTATTTTTTTTTACAATTTTTTATTAAAACTATAGTTATTATTTACAGATAAATATATAAAAAAAACTTAATTTTGTAGTAAAAATAAAATAATTTATGATAGAATATATAAAAGGTCTATTAGTAGAACTCACACCTGCAAATGCAGTTATAGAAAATAATGGAATAGGATATTATATTAACATAAGCGTAAACACATATTCAGTACTAAAAGAAGGTCAAGAATGTATTTTGTTTACTCATCAAGTGATTAGAGAAGATGCACATTTATTATATGGATTTTTAAATCAAAAAGAAAGAGAGATTTTCAGACTATTAATTTCCGTAAATGGAGTTGGAGCAAACACTGCAAGAATAATTTTATCATCAATAACAACATCCGAATTAATAAATGCTATATCAAAAGAAAATGTAAATGTTTTAAAAGGAGCAAAAGGCATTGGAATTAAGACAGCCCAAAGGATAATAATAGAATTAAAAGATAAAATAATTGGATTTGAAACAGAAAATTCAATAAATTTCGATACAAAAAACAATACTTTAAAGAAAGATGCGTTAAATGCTTTAGTTGTTTTAGGTTTTAATAAATCAACAATTGAAAAAGTTTTAAATAAAATTATTGATGAACAAAATGAGACATCGTTGGAAAAGATAATTAAACTTGCATTAAATTATTTATAATCAGTAGGTTGACGAAATTTTTTTTAAAATATTTATTTGTTAGTGGATTAATAATATTATTAATTACAAATATTGTTCCATTAAATGCAGGTAAAACTAAATATTTCAAAGACTATAAAATTCCCAAAGAAACAAAAGCAATTGCAGACGTAACAAAAAATTCAGTTCCACCACCGGAAAATCCGACACAAGAAAGACCTAAAAGTCTATTGTATGGAACTGAACCATCGAATATCCATACAGAAATTCAATATGACCCGGTTACAAATCAATATCTTTTTGTAAAAAAAGTAGGCGATGACGTTTACGAAGCCCCATATCCGGCAAGTTTTGAAGAATATCAGGATTATGATTTCAACAAAGCAATGAAGAATTATTGGAAACAAAGGTCGAAAAGTGAAATCGGTGAACATAGAACTTCAATAATACCTCCTTTAAAAATAGATAATGAAATTTTTGACCGAATTTTTGGTGGTAAAGCTATTGTAATACAACCAAGAGGTTCTGCAGAAATCACATTAGGCTTAAAATATCAAAATACCGACACTCCCGGACTTTCAAAACGAGAACGTCGCAATACGACATTCACTTTCAAAGAAGCAATAAACATGAGTGTTGTAGGACAAATTGGCGAAAAAATGAAAGTTGATATAAAATACGACACAGAAGCAGCTTTCGATTTTCAAAATTCTGTAAAATTAGAATATACTGGAAATGAAGACGAAATAATACAAAAAATAGAAGCAGGAAATGTATCATTACCACTTACCGGAACACTTATCAATGGTGGACAAAGTCTATTCGGATTAAAAACAGAATTAAAATTTGGGAAATTAACAGTAACAAGTATTTTTTCACAAAAGAAAAGCGAATCACAAACTATAAACGTAGAAGGCGGAGCACAAACCAAAGATTTTGAAATCAAAGCTGACGAATACGAAACAAATAAACACTATTTTCTATCTCACTACTTTAAAGAGAATTACGATAAAGCACTTGCAAGTTTACCTGTAATCTCAAGCGGAATCGACATTACTCGTATAGAAGTTTGGGTAACAAATCGTTCTGGAAATTTTGAAAATTCAAGAAATATCATTGCTTTCTCAGATTTAGGAGAAATTAAACCGGAAAACATTCAATCGGAATATGTAGCAAACAGTGGGCTAGATTACAATTTTCAATGTCCGGATAATCGAACAAATGCTTTAGGATTTTTAGCAAGTGATTTTCCACAAATTAGAGACATCAACAACGCAGGAAATACCTTGTTAGGAATAAATATGACAGGTGGAACAGACTACGAAAAAATAGAATCTGCTCGATTATTGTCAGCAAGCGAATATACAATAAATCCCAAATTAGGCTATATCTCTTTAAACTCAGCATTATCAAACGACCAAGTTTTGGCAGTCGCTTTTGAATATACATTAAGCGGAAAAGTTTATAAAATTGGAGAATTTTCAAATTCCGCTATAAATGCTCCTCAAGCTTTGATACTGAAATTAATTAAAGGAACATCTTTTACTCCGCAATTAACAACATGGTCATTGATGATGAGAAATATTTACTACATGAGGACATACCAAATGTCAAACGAAGATTTTTGGTTAGATATTATGTACACCAACGACAAAACAGGAACAAATATTAACTTTTTGCCGGCAGGAAAAATCAAAGACCAACGATTATTAACAGTTTTAAATTTAGATAATCTTAATGAACAATTAGACCCTTACTCAGATGGAATGTTCGATTATATAGAAGGAATCACAGTTAATTCAAGCAATGGAAGAATAATTTTCCCAATTCGTGAACCTTTCGGAAATTATCTACGTAAAAAAATTACTGACGGAGATGTAAGTCTAAATAATATTGCAGACCAATTTGTTTTTCAGGAATTATACGATAGTACACAAAGTACAGCCCGACAAATTTCCGAAAAAAATAAATATTATTTAAAAGGAAGATATAAATCTTCAAGCGGAAGTGAAATCTCTTTAAATGCAATAGATGTTCCGCAAGGAAGTGTAAAAGTAACGGCAGGTTCACAACAATTACAAGAAAATGTTCATTATAGAGTTGATTACAATCTTGGAAAAGTAATTATTCTTGACCAAGGATTATTAGCTTCAGGAACTCCAATTCAAATATCTTTAGAATCAAATACTATGTTCAATACAATTACTCGAACATTGACAGGAACACATTTTAACTACGAATTTTCCAAAGATTTTAATATAGGAGCAACAGTCTTAAATTTAACTGAAAAACCATTAACAAGTAAAATAAATATTGGAGAAGAACCAATGTCAAATACAATTTGGGGACTAAATGCTTCATACAGAAAAGATGTACCATTTTTGACAAAAGTGATAGACTTTTTGCCATTTTTAGAAACCAAAGAAATGTCCACAATTACTGCAACGGGAGAATTTGCTCATTTAATCCCTGGGCATTCACGCGCAATAAAAAAAGATGGAAATGCTTATATTGATGATTTTGAAGGCAGCAAAACTACTTATGACATAAAATCGTATTACGGCTGGTCGCTTGCAAGTACACCGGCAGACTCTTCAATGTTTCCTGAAAGTCGTTACATGAACGATTTGCAATATGGCTATAATCGTGCTCAATTTTCATGGTATTACATAAATTCAGCGTTTTATGAAAGTAACAAACCTGTTTCCAACAACCAATTATCAAGTCATTATGTGCGTCAACTTTACGAAAAAGAAATTTTTCCAAATAGAGATAATCCAAACGGAAACTATCCTGCTGTTATGAATGCTTTGAATTTAGCTTTTTATCCAACAGAAAGAGGACCGTACAACTATGATGCAGATGGGATTTCCGCAGACGGTTTCTTGACAAATCCAAAAAAACGTTGGGGTGGTATCATGCGAAAAGTTCAAACTCCCGATTTTGAAGATGCTAATATAGAATATATTGAGTTTTGGCTCATGGATCCATTTGTTGAAGATGAAAATAATTCGGGCGGGGATTTATATTTTAATTTAGGTGATATTTCAGAAGATGTTCTAAAAGACGGACGAAAATCATTTGAGCAAGGATTACCAACATCTCATAATAATTATCCTGTAGATACAACCCGTTGGGGCTTAATCCCTAAAATTCAAGCACTTGTAAATTCTTTCGACCCCGGAGATGGAGACCAAGCAGAGCAAGATGTTGGTTTAGACGGTCTTGGAAATGACAAAGAAAGAATATTTTTTAGTACAAGTAATGGCGGAATAAATGATTATTTAGACAAATTAGCTCAACGCTTTGGTACAAGTTCACAAGCATATCAAAATGCTTACAATGATCCTTCAAATGATGATTTTCATTACTATCTTGGCTCCGATTTTGATAATGCTGGATTAGGAATATTAGAACGATACAAAAGATTCAACGGAATGGAAAATAACAGCCCAAGAAATTCTAATGAATCAAATCAAAACACACCAAATATAGAAGATATTAATAACGATTATACATTAAATGAAAGTGAAAATTTTTTCCAATATAAAGTAAGTATTCGCAAAGAAGATCTTCAAGTTGGTAAGAATTTTATTACAGATAAAATCGAAGTTTCTTCAACTTTTGAAAACGATACCAAGAGTAAAGTAAATTGGTATCAATTTAAAATTCCGATTAGTGAATATGAAAAACGAGTAGGTTTAATTCGAGATTTTAAATCAATAAGATTCATAAGAATGTATATGACAAATTTCTCTGACGTAACCTATATGAGGTTTGCAACCTTGAATCTTGTACGAGGCGAATGGAGAAAATATAACGATTCGTTTTTACAACCTGGTGAATATATAATAACTGATCTTCCTGAAACACCGTTTAATGTTGGAGCTGTAAATATTGAAGAAAATGCAACAAAGACTCCGGTAAATTATGTTTTACCTCCCGGAATTTCCAGAGAAACAAGCCCAATGTCGCCACAAATGCAACAATTAAACGAACAAGCAATGTCTCTGACCGTACTAAATTTAGCTGATGGTGATGCTAGAGCAGTTTATAAAAATGTTAATTTAGATATGCGTAAATATAACTCGCTAAAAATGTTTATTCACGCAGAATCTGTTCCAAATTATCCCGAACTAAAAGATAAAGAACTCTCTGTATTTGTGAGATTAGGAACAGATTATAAAAATAATTATTACGAATATGAAATTCCTGTTTCACTTACACCAGCCGGACATTATGATGGCTCAAGCGAGCTTGAAGCAACAGACCGATATTTAGTTTGGCCGGAAAGCAACAATTTAAGCATACCATTAGAACTACTTCAAAATGTAAAACAAATCCGTAATGATTATTTAAGAGACGGAAATACAAATATTTCCCTGACTACAATATATTCTCAACAAGATGGGGAACGAAAAGTCAGTGTAATGGGAAATCCAAATCTTGCCAACGTTCAAACTATTATGATAGGAATTAGAAATCCTAAAAAAAGGACACAAAACGGCCCAGATGACGGATTAGATAAATCGGGAGAAATTTGGGTAAACGAACTTCGCCTTTCCGACTTTGACGAAAAAGGTGGCTGGGCAGCAAATGCTCGTATTACGGCAAAACTTGCCGATTTTGGTACAATTTCTCTTGCCGGTGCAACTTCAAAACCCGGATTTGGTGCTATTAACCAGAAAATCGGCGAACTACAAAAAGAAGAAATCTACCGCTACGATTTCTCGGCTAACTTTGAATTAGGTAAATTTTTCCCTGAAAAAGCCAATGTCAGAATCCCTTTATATTTAGCAATTTCCGAAAATTTTTCTAATCCAGAATATAATCCTTTAGACCCTGATATTCCTTTTAAAGTGGCTCTTACCGACCCTAAACTTACAAAAGAATACAAAGACAGTATGAAACATATTGGTCAAGATTACACAAAACGAAAAAGCATAAACTTGAATAATGTAAAAGTCAATAAAACTTCGGGAACACCAAAAATTTACGATTTAGCAAATTGGTCTGTAAGTTATGGATATAACGAAACAATGCAAAGAGACATCAACACTGTTTTTAATACAAATAAAACTCATACCGGAGCAATTTTTTACAATTACAATGCTACTCCCAAAAACGTAGAGCCTTTAAAAAAAGTAAAATTATTTCAAAAAAAATCTTTCCAAATTCTTCGTGACTTTAATTTTTACTACTTACCATCTCAAATATCTTTTAGGACAAATATCAATAGGCAATATGGAGAAATGCAGCTAAGAAATATTTATGCTCCGGAAATTTCTCTACCGGCTAATGTCAGGAAAAATTTCACTTGGGTTCGTCAATACGATTTAACTTATAGTTTAACCAAAAATTTAAAATTAACATTTTCAGCAACTAATAATGCCCGAATTGACGAAATGGAAGGAGTAATGCAAAGAAGAAATCCACTATACGAACAACAACGCGACACAATTTGGGAAAGTTTTAAACATTTCGGCAGAAACACAAACTATACTCAACAATGGAATTTAACTTGGCAAATTCCGATAAATAAAATTCCAATTTTAAATTGGATTAACGCAAATGCAAATTATGCAGGAACTTACAATTGGACTGCTGCTCCAATAACAAAAGATACAACTCTTCATTTGGGAAATACCCTTCAAAATAGTAATACTATTCAACTAAATACAAATTTCAGTCTAATTTCACTTTACACAAAAATAAAATATTTAGATCTGATAAATAAAAAATATATGGGTCAGCAAAAAGCCCAAAAAAAAGCTGAAAAAGAAACTATTACGTACAATATCCCTTTTTCTATTGATAAAGGTAAAAAGAAAAAAATTCGTCACGGATTAAAAACTGAAGATATTTCTATAAGTTTTACAAAAGAAGGTGAAGAAACTAAAAATGCAGAAACTCCAAAAGGAAATACTCCAAGCAAACAACCGGTTAAACCAAAACAACCACCAAAAGACCCAAGGGTTGATTTTAAAGTGATTGATGCAAATACAATAGAAATTACAGCGACCGAAGATATTAAAGGCGAAAATCTTGTTGTTACAGGTTCAAAAGATAAAAAAGATAATATTTTCAGATTAATTTTAGACCATTCACTTTTAGTTTTAATGAGTGTTAAAAACGTTTCAATAACTTTCTCTCAAAATGCAGGGACTTTATTACCCGGATATTTACCGGAAACTCGTATAATTGGATTGTCAAAATACACTCCAAATGAACAAATATTTGGCAAGCAACCGAGTATCTTCGCTCCTACGGTTCCATTTATTTTTGGTTGGCAAGAAGACGATTTTGCATATTGGGCAATGTCTAACAACGTAATAACCAGCGATACGACAAGTATCAATCCTTTTATAAAAACTATGGATAGAAATTGGCAGGCCAGAGCAAC
This sequence comes from Bacteroidales bacterium, assembly GCA_031284905.1. GTDB lineage: Bacteria > Bacteroidota > Bacteroidia > Bacteroidales > ML635J-15 > Bact-19. The sequence goes on along the minus strand of JAITXI010000037.1, from coordinate 2,875 downwards.
AATTGAGCCAATAAAAAATCTAAAAATTGATTTAAGTGCAAACCATTCATTAAGAACAAACAATAATAGTTTCTTATTATTTGATGGTAACGATTATATAGAATTAAATTCTAGAACAACCGGAAGTTTTTCTATGTCAATAATTTCAATTGGAACTGCTTTTGAAACATCAAGTAAAGATGGCGACCCATTTTCAGCAAATTTTGAAAGATTCTCGAAAAATCGCCTTGAAATTGCTCAAAGATTTGCAGCAGAAAGAGGAATTACCGCAACTGATTCATTAGGATTTCCCGAAGGATATGGCTCTTTATCTCAAAATGTTTTGATTCCTGCATTTTTAGCCGCTTATACAAACCAAAATCCTGGCAAAATCGGATTGGACGTTATTCCTGCAGTTCTTAAAGCATTACCTAATTGGAGAATAACTTATGATGGATTATCAAAACTTGCTTTCTTCAAACGATTCTTTAGAACCTTTACTATCAATCATCAATATCGTTCAACTTATAGTATCGGAAGTTTCCAATCTCGTTTAGATGAAGAATGGCAAACAGGTAACGGTGAATATAATTTAATTACTGATGAAGCAGGCAATTATTATTCAGAATTTGAAATTAACGGAATTTCAATTAGTGAACAATTTGCTCCACTTATAGGTTTCGATATGACTATGATTAATAGCCTCATCTTTAAATTTGAAATCAAGAAATCAAGAAATTTAAACATGAGTTTCACAAACAATCAATTAAACGAAACCAAAGACGATGATTATACAATCGGTACAGGATACAGATTTAAAGATGTTGAAATTATTTTTAAATTAAGAGGACAACAACAAAAATTTAAAAGCGATCTCAATTTAAGATTAGACTTATCATATAAAGACAGGATCCAAGTATTACGAAAATTAGAAGAAGATATTAGCCAAGTTACTTCCGGTACAAGAACTTTCACCTTAAAAGCATCTGCCGACTACGTTCTAAACAATCGTTTTACTATGAGAGTTTTCTATAATCATCTCTTAAACAAACCACGTATCAGTAATCAACCAAAATCAACAACTATTGACTTTGGAATTACTTTAAAATTCATTTTAGATTCATAAAAAACTATGGAACAAATTTTTGAAGCTTTGATGATTATAGCCTTCGGATTATCATGGCCTACTAACATTTTTAAATCATTAAAAGCAAAAACGACAAAAGGTAAAAGTTTACTTTTTTTAATACTAGTGTTTATTGGCTATTTATTTGGCATTTCAGCTAAAGTTTATACAAATACAATAAATTATGTATTTATTTTCTATATAATTAACACAATTATGGTATTTATAGATATTATGTTGTATTTTAGAAATTTAAAATTTGATAAAACACATACAAAAAAATAATTAAGGAAATGACAGATATTGAAAAATATTTATTTTTGACTTATACAAACCGCTAATATAATATTTACCCCAACTTGAACAAAATTCCAAAAAAAGAAATAAATAAAAAAGGCTAATTTTTCCAAAATATAAAAATATAAATGATTTATTATAAGGTAATTAAAAAACCATATTTTTAAAGACAAAGTTAGATAAAGAAGTATATAGTAGAAATTTATAAGGGATTAAACTATCGCCAAAATTCACAAAATATAATAAAAAAAATCGTAGTCCCTTCCCTCGCAATGGTTGATTTCTGCAAAACGTAAATCTCGTTATATAAACAATTTGTACTAAAAAATTTATTGTATGTTTTTTTGGATTACAAGCGATTTGTATCACCACACAGCATTAGCATATAATTAAAATATTATCTTATTGAGAAGAAATTTTCGTATCCAACAGTTACGTCAAAACGACCATTAGATATTGTTGTTGGGTCATTATCTATATATGTTTGAAATTGGAATTTTCCGGATAAAATTGCTTTTGATGCTATGTTATCTATAACAAGATTTTGAACTTTTAATATTTCAAATCTCCCCTCAATAATTTTAAAAACTTCTTGATATTCTTCATATTTTATTGTAACAATACAAGCCGTATCTGTTAAATTATATTTTTTATCTGCCAAAACGTCTAAATTTTCATACGAATATGGAATTACACCAATAAATGCAAAATTAAGAACGGCTTTTGTTTTTTTATCATCGTCATAAAATATACCTGTAAATTGTAGGTTTAAAGTGTCGTTCTTAATAATTATTTTTAGAGGGACTTCGCTATTGTTTGAAACAAAAGGTTTTCTTCCAAAATAAGCACCGAAAGTATTATATCCTAATTCTGAATATTCAGGCAAATCTGAATTGACAGGATCGGGAACAAACGTTGATGGTTCCAAATCATAATCATCTCTTGAACAGCTACAGAAAGCTATTGTAATAATAATAGTTGATAGAAATAAAATTTTGATTTTTTTCATAATATTATTTTTTAGATTTTATCGGAATAATTATTGAACCGCTTATAAAAAATCCTAAATTTATGGAAGACGCTAAAAAGAAATTATTTGCGGTAGTCATAGGAATAACAGGAAATTTAAATTCTATATTGCCATGTACAAAATCTTCTTTTCCTATACGAAACATAACAGATGGTGAAAAATTTGCATATATCAAATTAATAGGTTTCTTAAATGAGTCTATAATATCTTTTTCACTACTATACATGTTTGCATTAGCAAATTGAATATTATATTTTGAATATATTTTAAAGTAAGTATCAAAATTTAGTAGAGTATTAATTCCAAAAAATCTTCTTGAATGTGCCAAATATTTTATTGATATAGGAATTCCTACAAAATTTGCTAATTCTTTTATTTCTTTTGTTTTTGCATAATAAACTGTATTATTTTCTTGTTTATATTGTAAATAAAAAAAATCACTA
>JAITXI010000099.1 GCA_031284905.1 Bacteroidales bacterium | reverse complement strand
TAACTTTTTCATATAATTATATTTTTTATATTTAGTTTTCTTATAAGACAGCAACAATTAAAAAAAAGTTGCCTGTCATAGAATTTTTTTTTATTTTTCAATATTACCTCCAAATTTTTCAACAATTTCAGTAACTGTTTTTACAACATTTTTCAGGATGTCGTCAGAGTTAGCTTCTGCTAAAAATCGCAGGTAAGGTTCTGTGTTTGAAGGTCTTATACTAAGCCACCAATTTTTATATTCTATTCTGTATCCGTCAAAATCCAATAATAATTCCGGAGTTTGCATATTTTTATAAAATTCTACAATTGCATCCATTGCTTCTTGTTTTTTTTCTATTTTGTAGTTAATTTCTCCTGAATTATAATATTTTTTTATTTGAGAAATTAATTTTGATACGGAAATTCCTTTATTATGCATTCTTTCGATAACGTTCAGAATTATTAAGCAAGCTAACATTCCGGAATCAGAATAATAGAAATCTTTGAAATAGTAATGTCCGGCGAGTTCTCCACCGAATATTCCGTCAACTTCTTTTAGTTTTGTAGCAGCATAAGCACGCCCGACACGCCAAGTAATTACTTCGGCATCCCATTGAGCAAGATATTCGCCAACGGCTTTTGTTGTTCTTATATCTTGAACAACTTTTCCTCTCAAACCTTTTTCTTCAAAGAAATAATGACCTATAACGGCGAGCATTAAATCAGGTGAAATAAATTGAGCATTTTCGTCAAGAAACATTACACGATCTGCATCTCCGTCAAAAATTACGCCAATGTCTGAACGGTTTATAGCTACATGTTTTTGTAAATCTTCCAAATTTTTTGGATTTAATGGATTTGGGTCGTGATTTGGAAATGTTCCGTCTAAATTATCATAAATATACATAGGAATATTTCCCAGTAGTTCTTTAATAATTAATCCAATCATTCCATTACTGCAATCAATACTAACTTTAAGACCGGATAATTTTGGAACAAATTTGCTCAAAAAATCAATATATGGTTCTTTAATGTTTAATTTATGCAACTTTCCTTTGATAGGTGAAGGGAAAATTTCTCCATATTCTACTAAATGTTCGAGTTTTTTCAGACCATTATCATAACCTATTGGTTTTGCTTTTATTCCCGAGACTTTAAGTCCGTTATGATTTGCGGGATTATGTGAGGCAGTTATCATCACCGAACCTTCAAATCCTAATTTTGCGGTAGAATAATAAATCATAGGAGTAGTAGCTAAACCGGCATCATACACGTCTGCTCCGGCATCTGTAATTCCTTTGATTAGATATTCAAGAATTTCGTAAGAAGATTCTCGAACATCTCGTCCTACTAAAATTTTCTCTGTCATTAATACTTCCGGTAAAAAGTATCCGATTTTATAAACGTCTTCTTTTGTAAAATCAACGTTATAAATTCCTCTAATGTCATAAGCTTTAAATGCTTTCATCATAAAAATTTGTTAGTTTAAAAATTTTTCAATTGGTTGATTTATTTTTATTGGTTTATATAAATATTCTATATCAAGTTCTTTCATTTCGGGTTTTTGATATTGTTTATTTTTTTTTGCAAATTTAATATTTTCTTCGGTTTTTATATAAAAATTTTTTTCTACAAAAATAATACAAAATAAGTTATGTAAAAATAAAAAATCTAGTCCTGAAAATTCTAAATTATTATTATTGTTTTTAAATGGCCAAACTAATCGTGAAGTTGTGCTCCAATTTCTGTTGTAATCAGTTGATGTAGTGTCGGAATGTGGAAAAGAAACAGGGGCTTGATTTAATAAATCCGTATAATATTGATAATCTTCTTGATAAATATTTGTTTGCGGATTATAAATTTTATTATATTTTTCGTTATGTAATATAGTGAGTATCAGCGGATAATGTTCGTAAGGGAAATTGTCTCGTTTATCTCTGAGAAGATATAATAATTCTGTGGAATTTTTTTTCTGATTGATGTCTGCAACAGAAGCAAGGGCACGAATCATATAGTCATCAATTTTTTCGGGAAGTGGAATTCCTGCTGAATATAGTACTCTTAAATTTTTAAAAAGTATAGCTTTAAAAAGATATTTTGCAAGTCCTTTGTCGGAATTATCCGTATGATGAATTTTTTGATTTGTGATGAAATCGGCAACTTCGGCAAATCCGTAAGAATTTAAGAAAACTCCCATGTCTTCACCATTTCCTTCTGCGACTAAATCGTTGGTTATCGGATTTTTTATATACCAATATGAAGCAAGAATTTTCCCAAAATTTGTTTTTGATGGTCTCGCCCTTAATTTATTTTTACATTTTAAAACAATTTTTTGTTCAGGATAATGATGACTAATATTTGATAATAAACGATTTGTGATGTCGTCCACCCAAAGACCAAAATCAATAATATCGTTATTCCAGATTTTTTTTGATTTTAAATATTCGGGAATATAATTGTTTTCAAAATTTATTTCTATTTTTGAAATATTTTCTATTCCAACGAATTTTTTTATTAAAGCCAGTGATTGAAGCATGTAACAAATATTATCCTGACTCATAGTTTGTCGCGGAATTTTTCCTTTTTGAAAAACTGATGTAAAGGTAGAAGTACCGTCTTTTGTTTTAGTCAAATTTCCATAATTACATTTGAAAGCCGAATGATATTGCTTCCAAAAACCAAGTGTAACATCGTCTCTAAGCAGTGCTCCGTTAATATCGTTCGGATAATTTACAAAACCTGCTTCTTTGCAATTTTCGTTTTCCTTAATATTATGGTATCTTCTTAATAAATATTCCGAATATAAATCTAATCTTTCTATGGCAAACATTGAATATAAAAGCATTTTTAAAGTTTCCGAACAGTCTTGATTGTTGATTTTCAGTAATTTATATTCTGTTGCTAAAAATCCTAACCAATGATTGAAATTTGCATTGCCATCACTCCAACCGACAGAATATACTTCTCCCGATTTGTCTAAATAGCGATCCATTGCAGGTATATTTGTGCCAAATTGTTCAACATTCGAACTTATAATTATCCATTCCGAGAGAAGACGATTGCGATATAAATTATATTTTTCTTGCAAAGAGATATTTTCTGCTTGACTTGTAGTTGGCAGTAAATAATAAATCATAAAAATATTTATTATTAATATTTGCTCTTTGTAACTCATTTTATATTTAATTTATCATTTCAATTATTTAAATAATTATTCAACAAAGGTAGTATTTTTTTGTGAAAAACAATTGAAATAATTTATTCTTCTCTATTATTTGACGACATTTTATTTCTAATATGTTTAATAAATCCTCCGATAAGTTTATTTACTTCTTCAGATTTTTCAAATAATTTTTCTTTTTGTTCATCGTCAATATAATTCAATTCGTAGGCTTTGTACATTAAAGTTTTTACTTCGCTACAATTTTCTTGAGCCAGATACAAATGTTTTAAAAATTCTGAATTTATAACTCTTTCAAATCCTTTTGAAATGTGGATAGCAATATTCAAAGATGCTTCTCTGATTAATTTTTCAAAATCTTTGTTTTCTATATCCATTTTGTGAATTTCATTTGAAAATTCTTTTGCTTTTTGCCAAGTTACTATGTCTTCTGTTTTCATATTATTTATTTCATTAAAAACCATTATTTGTAAAAATTGTAGTAATTTGTGTGGCTTTTGAGCTATATTTATTAATTAATTTAGCTTTAAATAAGGCATGACTTGTAACATCACTTGAGAGACAATCATATATTTGTGCAGGAGTAAGTCCACAATTTTGTTGTAAATTGTTTCATGCATCGCCAGCCAAAATAGTTTCCCCAGCCTACACCTGCATATTTCCGGCATTAAGACCTGTGCCACTTCCATACCCGCCGTGAAATACAATCCCAGATACATAATTTTGCCAATAGGTATTTCCTGCTTTCATATAATGGCTAGCATGTGATAATTTGTTGCACTCATTAGCGGATCTTCGTAATAAAGCCCATCTGTAATTACTTTATAATCTAAAGGATACGTAAATAATTCAATGGAAGGCTTTACACTAACAAATAGTTGTATTGAGCAGTGTCTTGCACAACAAATTTTACATACAAGTGAGAAGTCGGAACAATACCGGAACTTGAAATCTCTCCTCCTGCGTGTATTGAATAATTTGCTACTAATGAATCATAAGTCATCTGCATATTTGTGACCGAATATGCAATTATTTAGTTGGTTTCCAAGTATCATTAAAGTATCCGGCTCTCATGTTCTTTATGAAGCACTTATTTTTTCCTGAACCTGAACTTTGAACATTCAGGTCATCATCTTTTTGGCACGAATAAAAAATTATTCTTACAAAGATAAATTATATTCTATTAAATATCATATTTTTTTTATGAATATTATTTTTGTAGAAAAATAATGAAATTTCAGATTACGATGTTGTACAAAAGTAAAATAAATTTAGTCTAAAATATGTAGCAAACAAAACACTATTTTAAAATTTACTCTGTATAATGCTCAATGTTAGTTAAAATAAATTACAAATTTAATCTAATACCTAAACTTATGGTATTTAGTTCCGGTCCTTTATTTTTTGAAAACAAATAATTCAAATCATAAGTACAATAAATATCAATATAATTGCCAAAGCCTAAAATTGCTTTTACTCCATAGTGATAAGAATTAATAAAAAAATCACTTTGATTTTTATACTTAATTCTCACATTATCAACTTCATATTGATATTTCATATTACCACCGATTCGATATCCGCCAAAAACACCTACACCAATTTTCATTTTAAAAATTTTAAAATTTGATTTTGAAGAATAATCAATCTTGATTATATGAAACATTGGAATAATACTCAAATTCATATAAGGAACAGATAAACGACTTTTATTAAATTCATAATTTTCAGTATTTTCGATTAATCGTTGTGAAAATTCTACCCCATCACCTTCTTTTGAGAGAATTGTTGATTTGTCTTGAAATCTGTAATTATGCCACGTCAATCCATATTCTAAATTCAAAGAAAATGGTTGAGTAAAGCGTAATCTCAAATTACCACCAAAACCAATATTTATAGAACCTAAAGGCTTAGAAGAATATTGTTGATTGTTCTCGTTTGGAAAATGTCCTTGTTCTAAAAAATTAGTAAAACCTAATTCAAAGAATAATATATAACGAATAAATTTATAAGAATAATCAAGGTCTTCTTTCTTAAATCGATTAATATATTTTTTGAATAAATTATCATCATCTTCTTCAAAATGATCACTGAAATTTTTTTCAAGAATTTTATTTTTTAGAGTTATTATTGGCTCTTTTTGATTTTCTATATTAAAAGAACTATCATTTTTAATAAAAGAATTATTTTCCGGAAATGATTGAAATTTAGCATTTTCTATTTGTTGAAATATTTTTGCCAATTGAATTAAAATTTCTTCTTTATTATTAATAATTTCTGTACTATCAAGTGCTATAATATCTAATTTTAAAGAATTTCCTAAAATTACTTTGATAGTATCTTCGAGAAAAATAGTATTTTTATTTGCAAAGATTATATTTTCAAAGCAAAAAAATAGCAAAAAAAGGATAAAAATTCTAGAAAAATTCATTATTACAAAAATATTTTACTAAATTACGATAAAAAAGTAAGAAAACAGCAAAAAAAGATGTAATTTTGTAAAAAAAGCAAGCAATTCTGTCGCCTTGAGAAATTGAGGAGGAAAGTCCGGACAACAAAGGGCGCTACACTTTTGAAAGAAAAGATGCTCGTGAGGGTATGGTAACAGAGAAGAAAAAAACAGCTATTGCAAGGTAGCAAAGGTGAGAAGGCGGTGTAAGAGACCACCGGTAGTAATGGTAACGTTATTAGCCGTCTGTCCTGTAGGTTGCAAGACCATGTATATCGACAATTAGGGCTGCTCGTCCGTGTCGAGGGGTAGGTTGCATTAGATAAATGACAGAAATTCAATGATTTGAGTACAGA
>JAITXI010000064.1 GCA_031284905.1 Bacteroidales bacterium | reverse complement strand
AGTATAAATTTGATTTCGCCACCTACAGCCAATAATAACGGCACCGCCAATTTAAGTTTTCCGATAGAAATACCGGCAGGACGACAAGGTTTACAGCCGTCATTATCAATAAATTACAATAGTAGTGGAGATATGGGATTATTTGGTTTAGGTTGGGATATGAACATACCGAACATAACGATAGAAACACGTTGGGGCGTGCCACATTACGACCTTAATAAAGAAAGTGAAACTTACCTTTTGAATGGCGAACAATTATTGCGAATGGACGACAGTACATATAATTCCATACACGCCTTAACACATAGAGCAGCATGGGAAAATAGGGATACAAGCGGATACACATACTTTTGTACACGCACCGAAGGAAGTTTTAATCGGATAATTCGACACGGAACAACGCCAAAAAACTATTGGTGGGAAGTAATTGACAAAAAAGGATTGAAATATTTTTATGGGAAAAATTTTGGGAATGATAATAATAATATTTATTTTTATTCAGTTTTGAACGATTTTGAAGGAAACATTGGCAAATGGAATCTTACGGAAATCCGAGATTTGAACGGTAATTATGTAAGATATACGTATAATAAAGATATCGATTTTAGTGGAACAGCAATTTACCCTTCAAAAATTGATTATACAGGAAAAGAAAATTATGCAGCATCTCTTTATAGTATATTATTTGATACGATTTCACTTCCGACAAATATTTATAATAAATCAAATGGACGTTTAGGATTTTTAGAGAAAAACAATAAAGTTATATCCGGAATTAAAATTCAATATAACAGTCAGGTAATCAAGCAAGATAGGTTTTGTTATGTGGCAGGAGGATTTGGTAAATTGTTGTTAAAAAACATTTCGGAAGTAAAACCTGCACATTTTGGAGATACAGCTACAAGTTGTTTTTGTACAAACAACGATACAACATTAATAAAAATTCAGGAATTTGAATATTTTGGAATGCCTTCAGCAACATTTGGAAATGTTGATATAATAGAAGATCAATTTGAATCTGCTTTTTCATCAGTAGCACCAATTTCGCCAAGCACGATACTTGGTTCCGGAAAGATAGGAGGAAGTTCTGATTTTGGATGGAGTATTGGAGCAGCAGCAACAATAGGATTTGGAATAGGTGTCGCATGGAATAAATTAATTACTGCCGGAGGAAATTATATGTTTAGTCAAAATCGCAGCAAAGGATTAAAAACGCTTATAGATATTGATGGAGATGGTTTACCTGATAGAGTTTTTAGATTTTCAGACCAATTATATTATCAAAAACAAGTATTTGACAGTCAGCAAAATGCATATTATTTTGCTTTACCGGTTGAACTATTTGGCACATCAAAAAATTCTTTTCAAGAAGAAATAACTAACAGTAATGATTTTGGTTGGGAAGTACAAATTGGGGCAACAGCTGCAGGAAATTACAGTACTTCAAAAAGTAAAACAAATATTTATTTTTCAGATATAAATGCAGATGGCTTGCCGGATATCGTAGATGGAGGTTATGTTTATTATAATATTTTGAATGCATCCGGAGTTCCGGTTTTTAGTGTTATTCCTCCAACAGATACAACTACTCAAAATTTTGCAGGAGGTTTTTGCATAGATGCAGGAATGGGTTCTGATAGCGGTAGCGGAGGAATTGGAAATATTATTTCAAGTAACGAAATTGATTCCGAAATTCTTTATAGAGAAGGAAGAATTATAGAAAACAGACGATGTATTAATGAAGCTCAATTAAGGTATATGGGCATTATAAATAATGACATATATATCTTTTTAGATTCTTTAATAAATTTAGGATATTATATAGATTCAACTCAAAATGGACTTAGAACTTTTTGTTGGACGAAATATGATACAATACCACCTGAAAAAGAAATTTATCCTCCACACGATTTGGTAAAAATATGGAAAGCTCCTTATACAGGGCAAATAAAAATAAACAGTGATATTATTTTGACAGATAATTTAATGGATAATCGAGACGAAACCGACAGTTTATTAGTTTCGATTCAATTACACAATGCTATTATTTTTTTGGAAAAATTACATAAAAATCATGTACAAACAACTGTCAATCTGAGTAATCTAAATATTACCAAAGGCGATAACATTTATTTTCGAGTCGAATCGATGGACAAAAAACGATACGATAAAGTATTTTGGCAACCTGAAATCACTTATACGCAATATAATACAACGTTTTTGAGTTCCGAACAACAAGAATTAGTTGATGCTAATGGACAAAAAATATACAAATTTAATTCTTCCGAAGATTTTTTAATAAATCCGAAAATGCAGTATGAAATGCCGTTTAACGGGATTATTAAAATAGAAAGTCAAAGAATTATTTCCGAAGATTTGTCTGATAACGTTAATTTTACAATAAAGCGGAATAGTATTACTGAATTTTCCGATTATCATAGAGATATTGTAAATGATGAAATAAATGTTGATTATATAGAAGTAAATCAGGGAGATACTATTGTTTTTGAAGTAGAATGTTCCGGCAATGTGAAATGGCAAGCAATAAAATGGATTCCTATTTTATATTATGATAACATTTATGCAACAATAATTGATGGGGATACTATTAATATTGATGCTTACAATACTATGTTTAATCCGCCTATACCAAATATTAAATTTGATATTATTCCACGTTATCAAACATATCCGAAACCAATTAGACCAACAGAAATTCTTGCGGGAAACAGTTATTCCACTGATACACTTAAAATTACGGCATCACAAAATTTTAACGGAACTTTATCCGTAAAAGGAAGCGACAATTCTGTACAAAATATTAATATTAATTTTTCTGCTAATCAATCCGGTAATGTTTTTCCAATTTCTCCCGGAATTACTTTTACTAATAATATTTCATATTTTCTTGATTTATACATAAATACACAAACAACCTTAAACTCAATCGGAATAAACTTCAGTAGTTCCGGAGGAAGTTGGGATAATGTTCATTATGTAGGAATACATTGTCTGCAAGATAGTTCTGATCTTCGTTTTGGCGATATGTATCAAAATTGGGGACAATTTAATTATTTGAACACATCGGGAGATTATACAGATATAATTGTTCCGGATTCTCTAAATCTTTCAATAGGACTTCAAAATACTATAAATGCCGTACAAGCACAAATAGCAAGTAATCCAACAGATTCTGCAACTTTGGCAAATGCAAATGCAACGGTAACTAATTGGTTTTCAAACCATCCTTACGAAGAGGAAAAATTTTTAATGTTAGATGCCGATTATCTTAATAATCAATGGGTTGGTTATGGAAATATTAGTTATATAAATTCAGATACTTTAAGCAATACTTATCCTTGCATTTTGAGTAATGCAAACGCAACAAATTATTCGGGAGATTTGCCTGTCGGTCAAATACAAGAAGACGCTAATGAAATCCCTGCAAATTTACCTGCCGGAGCTAAAAAAACAGCCCCGATAAAACGCAGTGAAACAAAAAATAAAATTTTAGGAATAACGGTTCCATTGGGTGATATTGTAGGAGTTGGAGGAACAGGTATGGCAGGAGACATACGAACAATATCTGATTTTCAAGATATGAACGGCGACCGCTATCCGGACGAAATCAGTGAATACGAGATAAAATATAGCCAACCACAAGGAGGATGGTCAGATTACATCGTTGAACACATCCAAAATGATGCCTTTGGAAATATAATTAAATCTGAAAGTTATAAATATACAGGATCAAGTGCAAATTTTGGAGCATCGTTTCAAATGGCACCGGAAAAAAAGACTTTTACAACCATAGAGAAAGGAAAAACAAAAGCAACATCTCAAGTTGATAACGGTTCCGGTGGTTTGAGCGGTAGTACCAATAGAAGCGATTCAAAAATTCAATGGATTGACATAAACGGAGATGGTTTACCTGATAAAATTTTTTCAAATAATTTCAGTAATAATTATGTTTTTTTGAATCTGGGTTACCAATATTCTAATCCCAAAGTATTTAGCGGAGATACAAAAATCGACAAATCTGTTACTTTTGGAGCCTCTGTAGGCATGGGCAACAGTAATTATTCCGGAGATTTTACTATTGACGCAGCCGGTGAATTAGATCAGTTTAATGGTTTCGGGACAAGTATTTCAGGAGGTTTTGGGGCAAATTATACTACAAATAATACTACAGATAATTTTATTGATATCAACGGAGACGGATTGCCGGATTTGGTTTCTCGTAACGGAATTTTCGATATAGATAATTTGGTTCAAAACAATAATTCTTTAAATATCAGGTATAATAGAGGAGGAACAAATCTTAATTTCTCAAATCCGACCTTGTTAATTCCCGCAGCAGATATTTTTAGAAATACCAAATTGTCATCAAACGTTAATGTTTCTGTAACAATCGGTTTTTGTGTTTGGTATTTAAAATTTGCCATAAATCCAAAAGCAAATTTAAGTTGGGGAGTAGGTCGTTCCGAATCAATGTTCACAGACATGAATGCAGACGGTTTGCCCGATTATGTTTATGAAGAAAATCATGAAATAAAAGTTCGTTACAACCAACTCGGAAAAGTAAATCTTTTGAAATCGGTAAAAAACATTGCAAACGGTAAATTTTCAGTAGATTATAAATTATCGGAAAACAATTTTGATTGCCCGAATCGCACAATGACAATGTCGGAATTAAAAGTTTTTGACGGATATCAAGGAGATGGTATTGATACTCTGTATTTTACATTCGCTTATGATTCTGCACGATACGACCGTTTTAACCGCGAAAATCTCGGTTTTAAAACAGTTACGACAAAACAACTTAATGAAAACGCTACAGTTTATCGCATTACAACAGAAAAATATCATAATTCGGAATATCCTACTAAAGGACTGAAATACAACGAATTAATAACTGCTGCAAACGGTACAAAATATATCGAAAAAAATTATATTTACCGAATGTTTGCTCTTACAGACGGACATTTGATTGACACAAACAGTTTTTGTCAATGCAATGGTTATCCTGCTTTGTATCAGGAATTTGTGAAATATTATGAAGGACAAAACAGTCCGCAAATAACAACAAAAAAAGAATGGGAATACGAAAAATACGGAAATGTAGAAAAATATACAAATTTTGGTGATTTGGCAACAAGTTCAGACGATTTAATCGCAGAAATTACGTATCTTAACAATCCGCAAAATTATTTGGTTGGAATAGAAACTTCTATTGTTGTGAAAAACAATGCAGGCAATGTGATTAGAAAACGCGAAGCAATAATAAACCAAAATATCGGAAAAGTTACAAAAATAAAAAATTATAACGGAAGCGTAATTTCCGAAACAGATATTTCATACGATGCTTACGGCAATATCGACACATTAAAACTTCCGAAAAATCATCAAAATCAACGAATGTTTTATAAATATACCTATGACAATGCCGTACATTCCTATCCTGTTACAATTAAAGATGCTTACGGATATTCATCAAGTTCGACTTACGATTACAAATTCGGTAAGCCATTGACAGTTACCGATATAAATGGAAATATCACAACTTATACTTACGATTGGCGAGGAAGAATTACGAAAATAAAAAGTCCGAATGAAACCGACTATACACTCAAATTCAGTTATTGGTTAAATGCAAACACAAATACATTTCCTGCAACTACATTATGGGCAAAAACCGAACATTACGATGCTGATTATCCGACAAATTCGCTTGTAACAGTCTTATTTGCAGATGCTTCGGGGAAAATTTTACAAACAAAAAAAGATATTGAAGAAAACGGAACTGAAAAACGACAAATTAGCGGAAAAATAATTTATGATGCTTACGGACGTGTTATAAAACAGTATTATCCAACAACAGAAAATATTAACAATCAGGAACTTGCGATAAGTACACTCATCGACAATGTTTTGCCAACAGAAAGCATATACGATATATTAGACAGAAAAGTTAGAATAAAATATCCCGACCAAACCGAAACAAACACAAACTACTCAATATCACATGATTATGCCGGAACAAAACGTTTTAAAACAACAAAAACCGATGCTTTGCAAAATTCAATAATTTCATATTCCGACCCGCGAAACTTGCAAACACAGGTTCACACGGTTTTGGGCGATACGAAATTTGAGTATAATGCGATGGGAGAACTCACAAAAACAACCGACCCCGAAGGACTTGAAACTACATCTACATATGATAATTTCGGACAGCAAATAAGTAGAATTTCGCCCGATGCAGGAACTACAACATACAGTTATGATAATGTTGGAAATTTAACGCAAAAAAACCAAAACGGGAATATTGCAAATTACATTTATAATTATAGACAAAACACTGAAATTCAATATCCTGCAAATTTGGAAAACAATGTAAAATTCATTTATGGCAACAACACTGCAACAAATAATTGCAAAGGCAGAATTTACCAAATTGAAGATATAAACGGCTGGAAACAACACGAATACGATAAACTTGGAAACGTTTCCAAACAAACAAAACTTGTTGTATTACCAAATGAAGATAATTCTTATAATTTTACAATAAGCTATACTTATGATTCTTGGGGCAGAACAAAAACAATTACTTATCCTGATAATGAAATTGTTACATACAGCTATAATTTAGGAGGTCTGTTAAAAAAAGTGAGTGGGCGTAAAAATACAAATTGTATTGCTATTCCCCCTGACCAAAATGACCCCGGCACTCATTCTCTTGGAAAATCTGTAAATGAAACATATAATTATGTAGATTCAATATATTATAACAAATATGAAAAAAAATCCCAAATATTTTTTGGAAACAATACAAAAACTACTTACCTTTATAACAATATGCAAAGATTGTCGAATATGCAAACATTAAGTGGAACAACTGCATTTCAAACTGTTGATTATCAATATGATAATGTTGGGAATATAACACAAATACATAACAATGCAGATACGATTTCAAACGGTTTAGGCGGACGTTATACAAATTCTTATACTTACGACAATGCTTATCGTTTGGCACAAGGCATTAATTCTCAACAAATTAGCGGAGTTTATAAAAATGCTACTTCACTTTACACTTATACCGATAACGGCAAAATTACAAAAAGTAAAACAACAATTGGTTCGGGAAAAACGGCACAACTTTCCGGTTTTGAAAATTATTTATACTCAGCTACTAACAATAAATTAATACAAAACAGTATTCCGCAAGGTACGCAGTCTTTGTACGGTTCGAGAAAAATTTTCGGCTATATTTGGGATGCCAACGGTAATTTAAAACAAATTCAAAACAAAAAAGAAGTTGTAGTGACGGGATTAATAGGTCAACCGTGTCCATGTATGAATTGTCCTTGCCCGCCTCCAATAATAATTTACAACCTTGATACGGTTCTTGTTTCCACCCGCGACCTTTTCTGGGACGAAGAAAATCGCTTACAAGCAGTAAAAGATGACGATTATTACAGTTATTATTTTTACGACTATGCCGGCGAGCGAAGTTTTAAAACTTCCGGAATTGTACAAACCGGAACAACAAACGGATTATCTTATAAACGTGCAACATTTAATCAGCAAACTTTGTATTTATTTCCGGAAGTAACGGTAACAAATCAAAGTTATACAAAACATATTTTTGCAGGTTCGGATCGTATTTGCAGCAAAATAGGTAAAGGAAGATACTGTCCGCAGGCAAATTTACCGACAATTTCAAAAACTACAACCGAAATAAGCAACAAAAAAACCGCACAGCGAAATTTAATGAATAAAGTTTATCCAAATATATGTTTTCCAAATCCACCGGCACAATGTGTTGTTTCTAGCAGTACAATCCCCAAAAACGTTCTCAAAAACAAGTTAGACAGCATAACGCTTGCAGCCACCGGAACAGAAAGTACGCTATATTTCTATCACTCCGACCATTTAGGCAGTTCTTCGTGGATTACTAACAAAACCGCCCAAGCAATCCAAAATATTACCTATCTTCCTTATGGTAAAGAGTTTATAAATCAACGTAGTACTACTTACGAAGCGATTTACAAATTTAGCGGAAAAGAGCGGGATATAGAAACAGGCTACGGATATTTTGGTGCAAGATATTACAGTTCGGAGTTGGGTATTTGGATTAGTACTGACCCAATGGCGGGGAAATATCCAAGTTTAACACCATATAATTATTGTGCAGATAATCCGATTATGCTACAAGACCCAGACGGAAAAAAAATAGAAACAACAGATAAACAATCACAAAGCAATATCAGAAACACATTAACAAAACAAGAAGCAAAATACGTGAAATTTGATAAAAATGGAATGCTTAATAATAAAACCTTAAACAAATCAAAAAGCACTTCCGAAAATATGACTGCTTTAAAAACATTGGCAAATAGCAAAACTACATATAGTTTTCAAGTATCAGAAGCAGGACACGATGGAGAAAAATTTTATGATAATTCGGCTACGGGTGGTAATTATTATAGAGGCGTAACAGAAATACCTAATGCACAAAGCAATCCTTCCCCTGATGATAAAGTCCATATTATGGTTGGTAGTGTTTTGAGTGAAGAACAACAAGTAATGACTACTGCACACGAAGCATTTGGACACGGTTTGTTTTTTGAATTTAAACAACAAGGTCAAGATGTAGAGCCAAACCATACATATAAGACCGAAGGAACAATGGAATGGGACGAAGTGATACAAATGAATGCACCTGTTATTTTTCAAGTGCCAACAAATACAAAATTAGAAAACCAAATAAATTCAGTTGTTAATCAAGCAAAAATAAATTATGATAGTAGGAAAAAATAAAATAATTTTTGTATTTATTTGTTTTGTGAATGTTATGTTTGGTCAAACGCAAACAAAAATAGATTCAATATCGTGTTCAAATAAAACAATAATTATTGAATACCCGTCAATCAGCAAAGAAAACGTTAATAATTACGAAGAGGGTTATTTTAAAACTATAAATTGTATTTTAGATACTGCTGTAATAATAATACATTGCGGGCGTATGGTACATTTACCTTTAACAGATTTAACAGATAAAACAATATGTAGCAAATTTATATTAGGTAAAGATATTAGTATTATAAGAGGTTATTATATTCTAAATGAAAGTAAAAAATATTTTAGAGAAGATAATTATTTGAAATATGGTATTACTATTGCCTATGAGAATGTTGATGAAACTAAATTTACAGATTATGAATATTTTTTTAATAATATAAAAATACAATAATTTGTTCCAACGATTACCGCAGTTCCGCCCACTCAAAACCGCAAAAACTGTCAAAAAAACGCTTTTTCAATCAAAAAATAACTATAATTTTTACGAAACAATATGACAAAACCAATCAATAAAATCACAGAAAACGAAATCGAGAGTTCGGAGGAATTGTTGCAAGAACAAGAAATTGAAACTACTCCCGAAGAATTGGAGGAAGTACAAAGTAATAAAAAGCCTAAAAAAGTACCGCCTCTGCCAATTCAAACAATAGTTATACCAGCAAAAAAAGTATAAAAAAAGGTCAAAAAACGCTTTTTCTGTCAAAAAATTATTGAAATTTTTGTTGCAAAAATGGTGTTTTTAAAAAAGTTATTAACAATTTATATTTTTATATCTAAACCCTTTGTTTGTCGGGCTTTCCGCCACTTCTACCTGCTTTGCCCAAACCCCTTTGCCCATCAGCTTTTAGGAGTTTTGGGAGGGGCTTTTTATTTGTTTTTTCAGGCTTTTGTTTTGCTTGTTTTTTTGTTCTTTTTTTGGTGGTGGTTTTGTCCTATTTGCTTGTTTTTTTGCTTTGGTAGTGGTGTTTTCTGTTCAATTTTTGGGCTGTTTTTTTAGGATTTGGGGCGTTTTAGTCGATTTTTTACATTTTTTAATTAGCTGATTTTAAGGTTTTTTTATTTTTAGGGCGTTTTTGCGGACTTTTTCAACTGATTTTCAACCTTTTTTGTCGTTTTTCGGATATTTTTAACTGATTTCAAAGCGTTTTTTTGTTTTTATTTGTTTGATATTCAATTATTTAGGCTTTTGTTTTATATTTGTTTGATTTTCAATATTTTACATTTTTGATTTTTTGGGAGTTTTAGTCGATTTTTTCGGACATTTTTAGCGTTTTTTGTTGGTTTTGGGGGCTATTTTTTGTTTTTTTATCACATTTTGCGATAATTTTACCCCTGTATAGCGATTTTCGCCCCTGTATTTTGATTTTTGTCCCTTTTTGTGCAAATTTAGTCCCTTTTTTGTGTTTTTCGTAATTTTTTG
>JAITXI010000007.1 GCA_031284905.1 Bacteroidales bacterium | reverse complement strand
TATGTTATTATTTCATTTTCCATCGCTTTTCTTGATTACAAATTTAATAAAGTTTTATTTATTTTGTTCTTTTTTTTTAAATTTTATTTTGCTTCTCCCCATAAAATACGTCTGTCCCTGAAACCGGTGAAAAATACAAAATAGCAAAAACCAATTTCAAACTTTTTGACTTTTTTGCCAACTGCGAATATTTTGAAAAAGAGTTTAATTATGATGAAATTTTGAAATTGCCGAAAGATACAAACTACTGCTTAAATAGTGATAATAATATTTATGTAATTGCCGAGCCTATAGAAATTTACACTCCTGATAGCGTTAAAACGTTGCATGAAACGCCTGTAGGTATAGAAGGAATGCGGATTGACCGTGAATTTTTTGCCAAAGCGAGCGAAGAAATTCAAAAAGACGAAGACATTAAAACTGCTGTTGAAAAAGAACAGTGGGACGTTGCCATTGCCATTATCCGCAGTAGATACGAAGATAGACCGGAATTATACTTAAATCTTGAAAAAATTCGCAAAAATGAAAAATTAGACCGTCGCCTTTCGTGGCGTGAATTTTTAGAGCGAGTTTTTGGAAAAATCGACCATTTCAAGACCAAAGATGAAAAATTGCAGGACGAATGTAACAAGTTTATTTCAATATATAAACCCGCAAGCAATTATGTGATGCCTATTATTAACTATTTCAAGGCATATATTACTGACAGCGAAATTCGTGATATTATTGAAAGCCGACAATATGCGAGACTTGCAACAAATGCTAAACTGAATATGAATGATTTGCAGGAACTCAACGGTTGGCGAGATACAATTTCGGTATATATCAAAGATTATGTGTCATTAAATCAATTTATGAATTAAAAATAATGATAACAAATAAAACAAATAAAGTACACATGTGTGCCAATATAAAAAAAATATCACAAATGGAACAATATTTACATAAAGAATTAACAGATAAGATTATACAGGCTTTTTATAACGTGTATAATGAATTGGGTTATGGTTTCTTGGAAAATGTGTATCAAAATGCACTTTTTTTTGAACTTCAAAATAATGAATTGCAAGTTGTACCGCAAAAAGCCATTGATGTATATTATAAAACTCAACTTGTTGGTAAATATAAAGCTGATTTAATTGTTAATGATTTAGTTATCTTGGAATTGAAAGCCGTTGATTATCTGCTTATTGAACATGAAAATCAATTAATTAACTATTTGAAAGCTACCGATAAAGAGATTGGATTATTATTGAATTTTGGCTCTAAACCGGAAATAAGACGAAAAATATTTACTAATGATAGAAAACAAACAAATAAAGCACGCTGATAACACAGATTTAACACGATGCTCACAGATAAAAAAAATCAGTGAAAATCTGTCTAATCAGTGTAATCTGTGTGCCCGATATACGTAGCACACAGAATACACAGATTTAACGCGATACTCACAGGTAAAAAATATATAAAAAGACAGAAAAATTAATTTATACTACAAGTAAAATTTTCTTCTAAAAAATTAAAAAATAAATGGTAATTTTGAAAAATTAAAAAAATATATGAGTATATTATTAAAAACTCAAAAATTAACAAAAAAATACAAGAATCAATTTGCTGTTGATAATGTAAATGTAAAAATAAATAAAGGCGATATTTACGGGTTTATTGGACAGAATGGGGCTGGCAAAACAACCTTTATTCGTTTGATTACCAATATAATAAATCCTACGAGTGGAAGTTTGGAATATCATTTTACGGAAAACAAACCGGGAAATATCAGTGCAATTGTAGAAACTCCTTCTTTGTTTACAAAACAAACGGCTCAAGAAAATTTGAAAGCTCAATTTATACTACTAGGAAAAACAGATTTTACTCAAATTGATGAATTATTACAATTGGTTGGGTTAGATAATTTGTTGTTTGACAATAAAAAAAAAGTAGGGAATTTTTCGTTAGGAATGAAACAGCGTTTATCAATAGCAGTTGCTTTAGCAAGTAATCCGGAATTTGTTGTTCTTGATGAACCTATGAACGGACTTGACCCTGAAGGAATTGTTGCTATAAGAGAATTAATTTTAAAATTAAATAAAGAAAAAAATATTACTTTTCTTATTTCAAGCCATATTTTAACAGAATTATCAAAAATAGCAACTCGATATGGGATAATTCATAGAGGAAAATTATTAAAAGAATTTAATGCCAACGAGTTAGACAAAAATCAACATACTGAAGTTGTCGTAAGTTCAACAAACAATTTGTTGTCAGCTATGCAAAATTTAGCGGTAACTAAATATAAAATTATTGATAAAACATTAATAATAAACGATATAGAGATAAAAAACTCACAAATAATTGCAGAACTTGCAAAAAATGGAATAGATGTAATTAGCATAAATAAAATTGGAGAAAATATTGAAGATTATTTTTTATATTTAATAGGAGAAAAACAAAATGAAAAACTTAATTAGATACGATCTTAGGAGAATTTTAAAAGATAAACTTGTTATAATTGTTACTATTTGTATGGTAGCATTAGAAATTGGAGTTTCAGGGATTTTTATTGCAGCATTTCGATATTCCGCCGGCAATGCTATTATGCAATCAAAAGATTTAATATTTTTTGTATATTCTTCATTTAATTATGGAATTACTTTTATGGAAATAATGTTACTCATTATTTTATCAAAAGAATATACGCAAGGAACAATACGAAATAAGATTGTTGCAGGATACTCAAAATCAGAGATTTACTTTTCAAATTTATTAACAACGGTAATTTGTTGTTTTTCTATATTTTTGTTTGCATTTATAATTAACTTTGTTTTTTGTGTTTCATTAAATGGTTTTGGCGAAGTAAACAATATTGGGACATATTTGTTAAAACATTTTTCACAAATGATTTACATTTTATTCTTAATTGTGTTAGTACATTTTTTGTCATCTACATTTAAGTCAATAGGAGCTCCTCTTGGAATAATGATTGGACTTTGTATTGGACTTCCAAATATTTTATTAATGTTATCTCCATTATCACAAATTAACGAAACAGCATATTATATTTTAATGATATTTCCACAACATCACAATGTAATGTCATCGTTAGGACCTATCATGGGTTTTGCAAGTTTTATTGAAACACAACAATATCTATACTACATTTTAATAGAATTAGGCTACATAGCATTAATGATTTTTGGTGGAGTAACCAAATATCGTAAAAGTGATTTTAAATAAAAAATTTTGATTTAATTGATAATTTGTATCGCTGAAAGATTTTTTTTAACTTTGTTTTTTGGAAAAATTTTTCTTTGCGAACCATGAGGGACTCGAACCCCCAACCGTCTGATCCGAAGTCAGAAACTCTATCCATTGAGCTAATGGTCCTTTTTATTTATAAAGAAACTGCTAAAAAATTTAACAGTTTCTTTGTGAACCATGAGGGAGTCGAACCCCCAACCTTCTGATCCGTAGTCAGATACTCTATCCAATTGAGCTAATGGTCCTGCCTATATTTTAAATTCCAATGCTACAAAATTACAATAATATTTCAATTTTTCAAAATATTTTTTTTATTTATCCCTTAAATCCGTAAACAAAATTACAACAGATTAATATTCAGCAATATACACAAAAGATTTTTCATCAATTATATTGAATATTAAATAATTACGGATTTAAGGGATGATGAAAATTGGGACGGATTAAAAGTATATATTACAAATACAAAACCCGAAGCAAAAGACGTTTATGAACAATATCACGGATTATGGCAAGTTGAAAATACGTTTAGAGTAACCAAAGGAATATTAGAATTGCGACCTATGTTCACTTTATTTCAAAAAGGATAGAAACAAATATTGTATCTGTTTTATCGCATACAAAATTTGCAAAACGTTAGAGAAAATACTCAAAGAAAACAAACTAATTCGATATCACTTTTTGGGGGAAATGGCTCTGACTTTTTTTTGATGTCGCATTGTCGAAGTCAGGAGAATTATTAAATATTAATAACGCGTTTTAATAATATTTTTTTTCTCAAATATAATAATTTTTACTATTTTTGCTGTTTGAAAATTAATTATTATATTTTTAATGAAAAATAACACTTGCAAACAAGAATTGATTCAAGGTACAAGTCTTTCCAACGAAATTTATGTAGTAGAAAAGGTCATTGGAATTGGCGGTTTTGGAATTACTTATCTTGCAAGTAATAAAAAATTAAAAAATTATTATGCTATTAAAGAATTTTTTATTAATGGATATTGTATTAGAAATTCTCAAGCCAAAGATGTAATCTTGCAAGGTATAAATGAAGATATTTATCAAAAATATCGTAAAAAATTTTTTGAAGAAGCAAAAACTTTATCAATTTTAAATCATCCAAATATTGTTAAGGTGATTGATGTTTTTTATGAAAATAATACTTCGTATATTGTTATGCCTTTTATCGAAGGGCAAACACTTCAGTGTTTGGTAGATAAATATGGAAAATTGAATTATGAAACATCTGTAAATTATATTGCTCAAATTTGTGATGCTGTTGCATATATTCATCAAAAAGATATTTTACATCGTGATATAAAACCGGATAATATTATTATTACGCCGGAAAATAATGCTATTTTGATAGATTTTGGTTCCGCACGCGAATTTATTCAAGATAAAACTCAAAATCATACTTCTATTCTAACACAAGGTTATGCGCCATTGGAACAATATTCAACTATTAGCAAAAAAGGTTCGTATTCAGATATTTATGCGGTTGGAGCAACTTTCTATTTCGCACTTACAGGGCAAAAACCAATGGATGCAACTTCACGGACTATTGATAAAATGTCTTCTCCAAAACAATTAATTCCGAATATCCCTGAAAATGCTGATTTGGCAATAATGAAAGCTATGCAACTGAAATCTGAAAATCGCTATCAAAATGTGCAAGATTTTGTTAATGATATTATGGAAAATAATATTTCCGAAAATCATCATAATTTACAGAAAGGAATTGAAAAAGTTGTAATAATTGGGCGAAGTGCTGATAATGATATTGTAATAAATGACCTCAAAGTTTCTCGTCATCATTTGCAAATTATACAAGATGAAACCGGAAATTTTTATTTAGCAGATTTTGGCTCAACAAATGGAACTTTTGTGAACGGAAAAAAAATTTCGGGAGAAATAAATCTATTTCCGAACGATGTTATTAAAATTGGAGAAACAATTTTGCCTTGGAATAGTTATTTTTCGCAAAATATAAAAAAAGAAGAAATTTATTCTCAAAATATAAGAAATGAAACTTATCTTAATACAGGAAAAATGCCAAAATCTTATCAAAGATTAGCAATTGTTGTATTATTTTTTTGTATAGTTCCATTAGGGATATTCTTAACGTTACCTGATGCTATTAAGGCATATAAAATTAAAGATTTATATTTGAAAGGTGATATAAAAGCAGCGCAAGCTTTGTCGAAAAGAATAAGAAATGGAATAATTTGGTCAATTATTTCGGCGGTGATGTTTTGGGTGATAATTATACTGTATTTTTTTAATCAAATAATATAAAATTATGAAAGTATTTACAATTGGTAGAGATTCTGATAATAATATAGTTATAAATGATAGTAAAGTTTCGCGTCATCATTTACAGATTATTCAAGATGACAGAGGAAATTTTCGATTGTCGGATTTTGGCTCTACAAATGGGACTTATGTGAATGGAAATAAAATTTCCGGCGAAATTAATATAAATCAAAATGATGAAATTTGCATTGGAGATACAAAATTAGATTGGAAAAATTATTTTTCATATATTCCTGAAAAATCGGTTACTAATAATAATTTTCATGAAAAAAATATTTCAGTCGGACGAGATTCAAGTAATGATGTTGTTATAAACGATAGTAAAGTTTCTCGTAATCATTTAACAATGTCGATGAATAACAGCGGGCAAGTATTTTTAACTGATTTAAATACTTCTAATGGTACTTTTGTAAATGGAAAAAAAATATATTCTCAAGTGAAATTAAATCCGAATGATATTGTTCGTATTGGAGATACAAATTTCACTTGGCAAAAATATTTTAATTTATGTGCATCAAATTCAAAGAAGAAAAATCTTTTTGCGTTATTAGGTTTTATCATTGCATTAGTGAGCATAGCATTTTTTTGGATTCCTGTTTTTGGAATTTTGCTTGCTGTTACAGGATTAATTTTTTCAATTATTGGCATTATAAAAAAATCAAAAAAAATATTTGCTATAATTGGTTTAATAATTTCAGGAATAATGATTATAGTTTCGATTATCTGTACTTTTTATTTTTTACCTGGTATTGAACCTGACATTAATCCGTATGTTCCTGAATACGATGGCGGTGATGAAGCTGACTATTATTCCGAAACAGATTATTCGGCTTTAGTTGCACCAAAAATTCAATTTCATCTTACGGAAAAAACTAATAATACATGGGACGATGTTTTTTCATCATATTCAGACACAGATGAAGAAAATATGAAAAAACTTGTTGCAGCATGTGATTATGATAATACAGAATTAAGAGGACAGGCTGTAAAACTTGCAGGAAAATCACAAGGAGAATTTAATTTAGGACAAATTTGTGAAATTTTTAATTATTGTTTTGGAGGTTGGAAATATGTTAATGACCCTGTTTCAAGAGAATATTTTGCAAAAGCGTCAGAATCATTAAAATCTGATTTGAGTGGTGATTGTGATGATTATGCAATATTAATGTGTTCAATGATTTTAGCTGTTGGCGGAGAGGCAAGAATAAATTTTGCTTATGGAGATGAAGGAGGACACGCATTTACAGAAGTAAATATCGGTTATACTGACGAACAAGAAGTTATAGGTTATTTAGAAGCAAGGTATCCAAAAGTGAATTATAATGATAAAATTCATTGTAGAACCGATAGTAAAGGAAATCGTTGGTTAAATTTAGATTGGCAGGCAAAACATCCGGGTGGAAATTATTTTAAATATAACAACGGAGTTACTTTTTATATCATTCAGAAATTTTCTGTAAAGATGTAATTATGATATTATAACTCCTTTAAAATTTTGAAACAATAGATATAATTGTAATTTTCAGATTTGTTTTCCTGTTGTTTTTCCAAATTTTTTACAATAATATTAACCCCTAACTCCGCTCAATTTAGGTAGTTAAATTACATAAACAACTGTAATACAGAAAATTAGCTAAATTATTTAAATAACCTAATTAGGTTGTCTGTAATTTAACTTAAATCGTTGCATC
>JAITXI010000041.1 GCA_031284905.1 Bacteroidales bacterium | reverse complement strand
CAACTGTAATACAGAAAATTAGCTAAATTATTTAAATAACCTAATTAGGTTGTCTGTAATTTAACTTAAATCGTTGCATCACAAACAATTAACACAATAGCCACCCTAATTTTGGCGGAGTTAGGGATTAAAAAAAATTTTTTTTATGTGGCTTTCTGTCGAGACATTATCAATAATATTATCATTAGTTGCAATAATTTGAATTTAAAGTCTTGATGTTAATTATAATAATTTTATATAGTTTGTTTTTAATTCCTGTCTTGGAAGTCTTGATGTAGTATGTAATATTATAGCTAGCTGGTTAGTAGTATTTGGAATATCAATATATCTATTTTACAATAATTTTATGTGTTTTTATTTTTTTGTTATTTTCTTTAAAAACATAAAAATAGCAACCTGCGACAGATGGTGCGTTAATTGTTGTTGATTCTTTTATTTGTATTTGTTGTATATGTTTTCCTTTCTCATCGAACACGTCAACAATAATATTTTCAGATAATTTGTTTATTTCTAGTTGGATTTGAGAATTGACGGATACGGGATTTGGTGAAAAACTAATATTTTGTGTTGTTGTAGTTTCAGTATGTATATTGTTTTCTATTGTAATTGTGATTATATATGTTTGTGTTGTAAAAGTATCTTCTGCTGTAATGGAAATAGGTATAATATTATCTCCTGTTTGTAGAGGATAATTTCCATTACCGGAGACAATAGCACCGGAACTATTTGGAGTGGCGGTGATATTAATATCCGTTGTGTTTGTGGGTAGAATTACTGAATAATTCAGAATATTTGGTTCAAAAGCAGGTGTTAGTTCTCCGGGATTAACGACTAAACTTGCAAGTGATGCATCGGAAGATGGAATATTTGCACGGCTAATTGTAATGTTGTAAGTTTGATTTGCATTTACATTTCCCCAAGCGTTTGTAACAACCAGAGTTACATAATTATTTCCGATTGATAGTGGTTTGTCTGTTACATTTCCGTTTACAGAAGCTCCCTGATAATTAGGGATACCCTCTATTGATATGCTGTTTTCTTGATTGTTCACATTTATTTGATAATCTCTTATTGCCGGACTAAATGCAGGAGAAAGAGAGCCTGTGCTAATAATAATATTTTGCAGAAAAGAATCCATATAAGGTAATTCATCTGAATATGTAGCAACAACAGATTTCGTTTTTCTAACAGTCAATGCATTATTTCCGTCATTGATGTCTCCTATCGGACTGTCTTCAAACATTATGTCCGGGTCGGATAAGTAAGGAATGCGAGGATATGATGACGGGTCGGAGTAAAAACTTCCTGTTTCATACGACATTACAGTTGAATATTTTGTTCCTTCGGAAGAAATATCTCTCCAACCATGAGAATATGAATATAAACCATTATCCGGTTGTGCTTTATGGTGTGTACAACCCATATTATGACATAATTCGTGCAACATACTGTATTTAGAGGCTGCTTGTGTTACTTTAATAACAGAGCAAGCATTTTTTGAATTCCCGTATTCGGTTGAAAGTGTCCAGCCAACACCGCCTACTTGTGTTAAATCTGCCAAAAGTGTTATCATATCTGCATTATATTGTCTTCTTAAAACGTGTACTTCGTCCATATAACCATCGTTTGTCGAAGTTAGTCTCGTCAAATCTGTATTAGCACTGGTAGATTCCGTATAATTAGTCTGATGTTTATAAACAACATTAATAGTAAGATTTGTATTTGAATTTGTCAATGTAGTATTAGCTCTTAATGTTGCTTCATTAATTAGAAGATCTATTCCGTTTGCGTTGTTATCTGCCCATTGTTTTGCAGTAGCCGTATATACAACAAGTAGGTCTATTGTTATAGGATTATAATTTGGTTCTAATGTTTTGGGAATTATGTAGTTTTTGATTTGCGATGAATTTGTTTTATCAGTACAAGAATCAATAATTGTAGTTTCATAAAGAGTGTTTTCATAAATTTTCGACATTATTTGTTCTGTTAGATATATTTGATTATCAATTTCTTTTGTGGAAAAACAAATATCTATTTGAGGCAATTCTGCTGAAATAGAAATGCCTGTTTCGGAAATAGAAATATAACAAAATCCGAAAGATGTATTAAGTATTTGTGCGGAAATTCCTATAATGTTATCATAACTCTTTTCTACCACGATTATTTTCCCTTTATATTTTTTGTCGTCAAAAAAATCAAGTAATATTGTGTCTCCACAATTGTTTTTTGTTACACTTTTCAATTGCGGATTGTAGTTAAATAAACGATATTGATTTACAAAATCTCCAAAATTATTTATATCAGTTGTATTTTTTTTATTTTGTAAAACTGATAAATCTGTGTTTGTCTCATTTAAGTTGATTGTTTGCTGAGATGATACCGGTTTAGATAAATACAGTGTTAAAATAATAAATAGAATTGTCGATAATAAATGTGTTTTTGTCATAAAATATAATTTTAACTATAAGATTTTTTAAAGATCTATGTTCTATAAATAACACAAATTTTTTGTCAAAAATAATGCCAAAATATATTTAACGAATATTTTTCCCGACGAAGACAGTTGTATCCTGCAATTTATCATAGGAATTTTAAATCGAAAATTTATAATATATCGTTTTACGGATAATCATTTTATATTATTAAAAGTTTTTTTTTATTTTAAAAATTCAAAATTTATTATTATTTTTGTAAATAAATAATAATTATCAAACAATTTTTATGAATAACACTTTTTTTAGTAAATTCACTCCGAAAGAAACAAAATTTTTTCCTTTATTAAACGGGCTTTCAGATATTATTATCAATGTTTCAAATCGTTTTTGTTTATGCGTAGAAACTAAAATTAAAGGATTAGATATTACTGAAGAATATGAAGCGATTAATTTAGAAGAGAAAAGAGGAGATAAAATAACTACTGAAATTATTAATGAACTTTCTCGTACATTTATAACTCCATTTGATCGTGAAGATATTCACGAGTTGGCAAATAATTTAGATGATGTTATTGATGAAATTAATTCTTGTACAAAAAAAATATTTTTATACGATCCGGAAAAACTTACAAAAGAAGTTTCAGAATTTGCAATTGTTTTGAAGAAAGGAGCTATACAAATAAAAGAAGCTGTAAATAAGCTGGAAAACCTAAAAAATGAACATAAATCCATTGCTTTTTGTTGTGAAGAGTTACATTCTTTGGAAAATGAAGGAGATGATTTATACGCAGAATTTATTAAAAATATTTTTAGAGATGAAAAAAATTCTGTAGAAATAATTAAGCTAAAAGATATTGTAGCCGGACTTGAAAAAGCTACAGATTGTGCTGATCACGTTGGTAAGGTTATTAGAACTATTATTGTGAAATATGCTTAATTATAAAATTAATAATCAAGACAGAATATAAAAATGGAAAAAGAAAACGTCTCAATACTAAAGTTGCAGAAATATAATTGTAAGTTCAACATATGAAAATATTAATAATAATAATTGTTTTATCTTTAATTTTTGATTTTATTAATGGTTTTCACGATGCTGCTAATTCTATTGCAACTATTGTAACAACTAAAGTATTAACTCCATTTCGAGCCGTAATTTGGGCTGCGTTTTTTAATTTTGTTGCGTTTTTTATTGCAAAATTTGTTATTGGAGGCTTTGGCATTGCTGATACTGTTTCAAAAACTGTACTTCCGGAATATATAACATTACCCATAATTCTATCTGGAATAATTGCTGCAATTTTATGGAATTTATTAACTTGGTGGCTTGGAATACCTTCTTCATCTTCTCATACTTTGATTGGAGGCTTTGCCGGAGCTGCAATTATGGCTAATGGCTTTGTTTCAATACATGTTACAGTTATATTAAAAATCGCTGCATTTATTTTCCTTGCTCCTATTATTGGTCTGATAGTTGCTTTTTTAATTTCTTTAATAGTACTTAGTATTTGTAAAAAAGTAAATGCAAAAATAGCTCATAATTGGTTCAAAAAACTGCAATTATTATCTTCTGCTCTGTTTAGCATAGGGCACGGATTAAATGATTCACAAAAAGTAATGGGGATAATAGCAGCTGCAATGATTGCTTCTGATTCTTCTTTGCATATTTCAAGTATAAATGATTTGCCCGATTGGATTCCAATTGCTTGTTTTACTGCAATTTCTATAGGAACAATGTCTGGCGGGTGGAAAATCGTTAAAACTATGGGTTCAAAAATTACAAAAGTAACTCCGCAAGAAGGTTTTATTTCTGAAACGGCTGGTGCTTTAACACTTTATTTAACTGAACTTTTACATATCCCTGTTAGTACTACTCATACCATTACAGGTGCTATTATGGGGGTTGGTGCTGCAAAACGTCTTTCTGCAGTGCGTTGGGGCATTACAAAAAAACTACTTACAGCGTGGATTCTTACAATTCCGATTAGTGCTGTTTTAGCTGCATTTATTTATTTATTACTTAATTTATTTATGTAGTCTTTTGACTTTTTTAAAATTATTTTTCTAAAAAATAAAATCAGACAATAATATTTATTATATGGATACAAATTTTTTGATGCATATTGACACATCTTTATTGAACTAAAGTAATTATAAAATTTAACTATAAAAAAAATGACAAATGCAAAAAAACTCAACTTATTTAAAATTTTTTTAATTTTAATTCCATTTGCATTTTTATTTGTTAATTGCAATAAAAATACTGATGATAAAATGACAGACATTAAATATGGTAAACATAAAAATCAAAAATTAGATATTTCTTTACCGTCCGACATAACTGATAATCATGAAATTCCTATTATTTTATGTATTCATGGAGGAAGTTGGAATGGTGGAGACAAATCAAATTTTGATTATTTAAAAGACAATATTAATAATTATGGATATGCTTATGTATCAATTAATTATAGATTAATTGAAGATAATGCTACTTTTGATGACATGTTAGACGATATTCATTCTGCAATAACTTTCCTTAAAAAAAACAGAGAAAAATATCATCTTAAAATTGATAAAATGGGCATAATTGGTAGCAGTGCAGGAGCACATTTAGCTCTTTTATATTCTTATAAGATGCAAAGTGATATTAAAATAGCAGTAGTTTCTTCACAAGTAGGTCCTAGTGATTTTTGTGACCCATCATTTATTTCAGAAGAAAACATTTGGATTTTAGATGCAATGAATAAATTAACAGGAACAAACTTAACAGCGAACCAAATATTTAATTTGGATTTTCAGTATCCGGATGCTTGGAGTTTTTCCTCTCCTATTCATTATGTAAATAGTAATGTTCCTCCAACAATACTCGCTTATGGAATGATTGACGAATTAGTACCTTACAGCAATGCGACAAGATTAGATGAAAAACTCATTCAATTTGGAGTTCCCCACAAATTAATTGCATTCCCAAATTCAGGACATTCACTGTCTAACGATTCTGAAAAAACTAACGAATATTATTCAACTTTGATAGAATATTTGGACATTTATTTGCCAAAAGATATTTAATATTTAAAACAAACGAACGGTAAAAATAGAATTGTTATAAAACAATTTTTTTGCAAATTTAATAAAAATAATTTACATTTGTTAAAAAAATTCACTACAATAAACTTAAAATATGAACAAATTTAGACATAGAATTTCCCAAAAATCATACCTATTATTATTTATATTTTTTGTTCCGGTATCTATAATTTCGCAAAATCTATATTTCCCTCCAACAACCGACAATACTTGGGATACAATTTCTCCACAATCACTAAATTATTGTCAGAATAAAATTGATAGTTTGTTCAACTATTTGGAAGAAAATAATACAAAAGCATTCATCTTACTAAAAGACGGAAAAATTGTTCTTGAAAAATATTTTGGCAATCATACACAAAATTCTCTTTGGCAATGGGCGTCAGCCGGAAAAACTATCACTTCTTTTATGACCGGAATTGCACAACAAGAAAATTATTTGTCTATTACTGACAAAAGTTCCGATTATCTTGGTACGGCTTGGACAAACTGTACAACTGTCCAAGAAGAAGCAATTACAATTCGACATCAACTCACAATGACTTCCGGACTTGATGATGGTGTTGAAGACAATTTCTGTACATTGGACAGTTGTTTGATTTATAAAGCAGATGCCGGAACCCGTTGGGCATATCACAATGCACCTTATACACTTCTCGACCAAATAATAGAAAACGCAACAGGAATGACCTTAAATCAATATACTACTCAAAAACTTAAAACTCCTACAGGAATGACAGGTTCATTTGCTCAAGTTGATTATAATAATGTGTTTTTTAGTAATGCAAGAAGTATGGCAAGATTCGGACTTTTAATTCTGAATAAAGGTAACTGGAACGGTAATCAAATTATGACCGACACAATTTACTTTAATCTACAAACTACGACTCCAAAATGAGTCGAACAAAATCTCAATCAAAAATAGTAAATATAAAATAAATATTTATCTTTGTAAAAAAATAAAATATGTCAATAAGGGTTCAGAAAGATTTCAATCTAAAAACAACAAACACGTTTAATATAGAAGCTAAATGTAGTTATTACGTAGAATATTTTTCTAATGAAGAAATCATAAATTTTTTTAAAGAGAATCCTGAAATTTTAAAATCCGAATATTTAATTTTAGGAAACGGAAGTAATATATTATTTACAAAAGATTTTTGTGGAACTATTATACGCCCCAGAACTTCAAAAATAAATATTAAAAAAGAAGACAAAAATAATATTTATATTACAACTGAAGCAGGATTAGATTTTGACAATTTCGTTGAATGGACAATTAAACACGAAGCCTTCGGATTAGAAAATTTATCAGCAATTCCGGGAACAGTTGGAGCAAGTGCAATTCAAAATATTGGAGCTTATGGAGCAGAAATTGGTAATTTCATACACGAAGTGAAATTTTTAAATCTTACTAATTTGAAAATTAAAAAATTAAAAAATTCAGAACTTCAATATGGATATCGAGACAGTATTTTCAAGAAAGAACTAAAAAATAAAATATTAATTCTATCAGTTACTTATAAACTAACAAAAAAATTCTCTCCAAATTTAAGCTATATAGATTTAGCAAAACTTCACAAAGAAACAAGAGCCGAAAACCAAGAGTCGAAAAGCAAGAACCAAGAAGCGTCAAAAATTCGTCAAGAAGTAATAGAAATCCGCAATCAGAAACTACCGGATTATCGTATTTTAGGAAATGCAGGAAGTTTTTTCAAAAATCCGATAATTTCAAAAGAAAAATTTTTAAATTTAAAAGAAAAATTTCCCGATATAAAGTATTTTGATTATGATAAAGAAAACATAAAAATTGCAGCCGGTTGGTTAATTGATAAATGCGGATTTAAAGGATATTCTTATAATAATGCCGCAGTACATCAGACTCAAGCCTTAATAATAATCAACAAAGGAAATTGCACAGCAAACGATATTTTGAAATTATCGGAAATTATTCAAAAAAAAATACGAGAAACCTTTGATATTCAATTAGAACCGGAAGTAATTTTTGTATAGACTTATAAAAAATCCTTCAATAACTAGTGAAACAATAAAATACAAATTACATATTTTGTAAAAATGTTCTTTTGTATTATAAAAATGCTACATATTTTGTTTGATACAACAATATCTGCATGATCAAAGCTAATTTTTCTAATTAAAAATTATTAACCCGAGTTCGAGCTAATTTTGATAAGTTCAATTAAGAAAGTTATAAAAAAGGATGACAAAAAATATTAAATTTTAACTCGCCTTCTAAAATTTTTTATAACTTTGCTTCTTGAATCTACAGTTGAAAATCAGTTGGAATTGGAAAATTAAGTTTTGAAGATGATGAATTGAGAAAAAAAGTTAATTTTTTATTTTGATAATCAGCAATTTTAATATTAAATTGTAAAAACAAATTATGAGAAATCAATAATAAGATTATTATAAAAAATATCTTTTGCTCCCACTCATTTGCAACTAGAGATGAATGGTTGTGCATTTGAAATACAATAAATAATATTTATTAACACTGCGTTAAAAACTCCTGCATTTCAATCATCGCACAACCGGCAAACTTACTAGTAGTATTTTTTATATCGCTTCCAAGAATTTCACAACAGCTTGACGTTGATTTTTAGAAAGATTTCTGAATTTATCTTTTGAATAAGCTGCTTCTCCGCCGTGCCACAAAATTGCTTCCTCGTAATTTCTGGCTCTCATATCGTGAAGGTGTTCACTGAAACCTGTACAAATTGCTGATAATCCTCTGCCCCAAAGTGGAGTTGTTCTACAAAATTTTCGTAACCCCGGTTCTAACATATCTAAATCGTGACGTAATAAATCGGTATAAGGCCAAATTTTTTGATGAGAAAAAGCAGGAATATGAGTATCAACTCCGGTCGTCCAAGATGGTTTATGACAAGCAGTACAACCCATATCATAGAAAAGTTGTTTCCCTGCTTTTACTTCCGGATTATCTAAATTTCTTGCAGCAGGAACTCCTAATCCTCTGTGCCAAACCATAAAATCATCAAAATCTTTCGTTGTCATTTCAGGAGTTAAATCTGTTGCCATCAAATAATTATAAACTTCTTGCTGCGAAAGTCCGAGAACATCTTGAACATTTGTATTATTCGACATTGCTGTAGCATAAGCAGTTGTAATATAATTATATCTTCTATCGGGACGAGTTACATTTGTAATATTCCAAATTGCATTTGCTCCGGGTCCGTTTTGTAGCGTACTACGAGTACAACCGTAAGTATAACGACCAACTTTCATTTGTCCAAATTCATCGGCAGCGTAAGGCAATTCCGGCATACCTTTACAATATGTACGAGATTGCTGTGCAGTATGTTCCGCAATTAAATCTGATTCGGAAATCGCATCTAATAAACCTGTTCCGTAAATTCCGATAGTTGCTTCTAATGCAACATGATAATCCGAAGGAACTAATTCAGGCAACATTGCACTTGGAGCTATTGTTACAATTGGATAAATTAATGAATATGATTCTCCGTCAGGGTAATGATTTCCGTATTCATCAACATAATTATTCCAAACTATTGAAATTCCGGATTCATTAATTGGAGGTAAAAAAGGATATGTTGCTCTGGTTTGAGGCATTCCTGTAAATTGACTGCAATATTTTCCCTGACTATCATAAATCACTAATAGATAGCCATTTCCATAATCATCTGCATTATATCTTTCCATTCTTCTGCCATGTCCATAACTCGGATGACAATCTTCACAAGAAGAACGAATATAAGCAGGTCCTAATCCTGAAAAAGGAGTACTCCCATCGCCGGAAACAAATCTTCCTTCAAATAATGTTTCTCCTTTTTTGAAAGCTACTGCATCTGAAACTCCGGGGGCAATTTGTTCGTAAGCTGTACTTGTTGTTACAAAAACTGTCCCATTTTTTCCACCTGTATAATATTCTTCAGAATAAACCGTTTTTGCAGGTTCATCATCAGGATCTTTTCTACAACCTGAAAATATTAACACACTATTAATTATTAATATTGATGATATTATTATTTTTTTTTTCATTTGTCTTTTTTTATTCAATTACGGTATAAACTTTTTCTATAGAATTAAACAGGTTGTCGCAAGCAGTCATAGCTTCTTGTGCACCTGTAACATTATTAAGATTATTACGGAAAGGTTGTCCGATTGCTAAAATTTTGGTCTTGGCTATATTTATATTATTTTTAATTTCTTCATCTAAAGCCTGATTTTTTTGAGCGACAAAATTACTCAACGAATTTGCTTGAAATCCATTAATTCCTCCCAAATATGAATTTTCTATACTATTAATATTATTAACAAAATCAGATAGAGAGTTCCAACTATACCAAGATTCAACTTCTAAAACATTTTGAGATGAAACAGGATCTGCAATTTTAGAATTTCCAACTTCATCGGCAATATCTTTACAGCCTTCGAGAATTTCAAATATTGCTTGTTGTAATGAACGATAACGACTTCCCGGATTACCTGCATTCTTCATCTCTTCTCCAAAATTTGACGAAATCGATAAGTCGGCATTAGCAATTATTTCTTTTTTTGAAGCTGATAAATTATTAAATCCACACCAATTTCCTTCCAAAAGAATACAATCTTCTGCTAAAACTTCTGCAATTGCACATAAATAAGCCAATTCAGCTTGACTTATATCTGTTGCCTGACGTGCAGCTCCATCCCTAAATAGCACATATTCAATTGAATGGAATCCGATTAAACTTGAACCGAAATTACTTCTTGCATAAGCTCCGTCAATAGTTAAAATATCAGCTTGACTTAGAACTTGGTCGAGTTGATTTTTATCAAGAGGCCAAGAATCAATGTGAGGGTCGAGACTATTATATTCTGCCGGACCATACAAAAATGCTTCACTTTTTTCCCAGAAACTACGAGCATCTTTCCATTTATTACATGTTTCTGCAACTTTTGCATCTGTTGGATTTGCTTTTAGTTCCTTACACAAAACACTTAGTTCTATTGCGTTGTCTGCCATATTTCTGTACGTTGCAATTACTGTATTATCGACATAACTATCAATTATACCTTTGTAATACATATCATTATCTGTTTCTTCGGTTTGCTTTTTTTCGCATGAACAAAAAATAGTGATTAGCATAATTAAACTTGTACAAATTAACACTGAATTTTTAAAAAATGTCTTTTTCATAATTTAATTAATTTTAAATGTTTTATATTTTATTATTTTTAAGGATATTAAATAAAAAATGCAGAATAAACAATTCCAACAGAAATAGTATTTTCATGATTATATTTTGTATTTGGAAGATATTGATTTCCATAGTCGGATTTTGAAATGACAACAGAATTTTCTTGAACTTTTGCAAAATTATTACTAAATATAATTAAAATTGAAGTAATTATTATTATTTTTAATTTATTCATTGTATTTTCAGTCTCTTTTATTTATAATCTTTTTAAATATTATTTATAATCATTTAAAACATTATTTATAATGATTTTAAATAACGACACAAAATTATATTAATTTTTTTAGAAAAACAAAAAAAAACAAAAAAAAACAAAAAAAAACAAAAAAAAACAAAAAAAAACAAAAATATTTTAAGCGTACAAATTTTTATGAATAAAGAACAATAAAAGCAACATAAATGATGAATATGAGAATAATTTTGGGGACAAAGTAATAACATTAATCCCTAACTCCGCTAAAATTAGGGTGTCTATTGTGTTAATTGTTTGTGATGCAACGATTTAAGTTAAATTACAGACGACCTAATTAGGTTACTTAAATAATTTAGCTAATTTTCTGTATCACAGTTATTTATGTAATTTAACTACCTAAATTGA
>JAITXI010000040.1 GCA_031284905.1 Bacteroidales bacterium | reverse complement strand
AAATCCAGGAATTTGTTCTTCCTATATCTTTACGTTAAAACCGAATGATAAAATTTTTATTTCAGGTCCTTATGGAGATTTTCATATTAAAGATAGCTGTCGAGAAATAATTTTTATTGGTGGTGGTGCAGGAATGGCTCCAATGCGTTCTCATATAAATGATTTATTTCTTTCAAAACACACTAATCGCAAGGTTTCTTTTTGGTATGGTGCTCGTTCTCTGAAAGAAATGTTTTACCAAGACGATTTTATACAAATTGCAGAATCAAATCCAAATTTTAAATTCTTCACAGCTTTATCAGAACCGAAATCGGAAGATAATTGGACAGGATATGCAGGTTTTATTCATCAAGTGCTTTTCGACAATTATTTATCAAAACATGATGAACCGGAAGAAGTTGAATATTATTTATGTGGACCTCAATTAATGACAAATGCCGTACTTGATATGCTAAAAAATTTAGGCGTTCCTGACGAAATGATAGCTTTTGATGATTTTGGAAACTAAAAAATTTTTTGTACAATAGGAAACAACCGCCAAGTAATGCTAAACCTCTATCGTAATGTTTAATTTGTCTTTTTTATTGAGATTTATGTTCTAACAGACAATTATAGAACAATTACTTTTTATAGAGTATTTTATGAAAATATTTACTACAAAAATCTTTAATATTTTATTATTTGCACGTTATCCTAATAATAACTTTTTGCTTTAATGAAAAAAATTATCAAAACTTTCGTAACAAATTATTACTCTGTAAAATAGTTATATCAAAATCAAACATATTAATATCCTACATTAAATCTTTAATTATTATTATATTCCTTGATATTGTCTTCATAAGTTTTGTGAGTTATCTAATAACGCTTTCAAATAATATTATCTTTAAAAATCTATAATATGGCATTCAAATATGTTATTGTTGAAAAATATTGTTTAAACCTTAACTCCGCCAAAATTAGAGTGGCTATTATGTTAATTATTTGTGATACAACGAATTAAGTAAAATTATAGCCCCCTAATCAGGTTGCTTAAATAATCTCATTAATCACTTGTATTACAGCGAGTTATATAATTTATCTATCTAAAATGCGCGGAGTTAAGGTTTAAACTTACCCTATTATAGCAATTTAGTATAATTTTTCGAATAAAACTCATAGTGTAAATATTTTACACAACATAAAAATCAGAAAAAATTTGGCATTTTAATTTTTTTTGACTTTTATGCTACTTTTTTGTAGTGTGTGTATTTATTAGGGCAAAGTTAGGAAATAAATATTATTATTTTCCAAAACTATATCTTACACTTAATGCAATGTTTGGATAAAAAGCTCTGTCTCTATAAACGTCTTTGTTCCACCAAAAGTCAGAATACACAGCCGTTTTGCCTTGTAATACATAATAATCTGTATCAACAGTTTGGAATCCAATTAAAGTTGGTCTAAAATCAACCGACAGTTGAAGCGGAAACCAGAAAGTATAAGATAATCCTACCATTCCACTTAAACCTAAATAAAAATAGTTACCATACCTTTTATCTGTTATAGAAGATGAAGTGTAGCGATATCCAAAATCATAACCTGTTGAAATACCTGGTCCTGCATACCATTCCCAAGTTCCTTTTGGTGTCCATTTTGGAGTCGCAAAGATAAAATTTACTGTCGGACTAAAGTTTAATCCGTGGAAAGCATTAAAAG
Organism: Bacteroidales bacterium; assembly: GCA_031284905.1. GTDB lineage: Bacteria > Bacteroidota > Bacteroidia > Bacteroidales > ML635J-15 > Bact-19. Next base: position 9,342 of record JAITXI010000040.1, on the reverse strand, counting down.
TTCCGGCGTCTAATTGTAAAAATGCACTACTTCCAAAAGAATGTTGATAAGATGCTTCCCAATTCCAACCCATTCTTAAACCAATAGCTTTAGGTTGTGCAACTACTGCTACACTTAAACACAAAAAAATACTTAATACTAATGCTAATTTTTTCATTTTTTTATTATTAAAATTATTTTTTATAAAAATAAAACACAATTTCCATGCCAAAATTAAAATTTGGGTTAATCCTTAACTCCCGTATGTTTTACGTAATATATTGTTTGTATTTATTTGAAAATGAATATGTTATTGAAATTTAAAATACGAACACCTATTGCGTACTTTTATAAAATACGTAATTACATTGTTTTGTTTTAATTGACTAATATTCATAATCTTACGTTACATATTACGTAAAATTGTGGGGAGTTAAGGGTTAATTTTTTTGATGTGTTATAAAAAATAATTCTATCGAAAATTCCATTATCGTTGTAAAGGTTATAACAAATCTGAATTGTAGTAGCTGTATGCGGAATAAAAAAATCAACTTCAAAATCTAGCTGTAATTTTCAAATTGAATCGTCTGCCAGTTAGATAGTTTGGAACTCCATATTGCTTTCCGTCCGTACTTGTAACCCATGAATATGAAATTGTATTGTCAATGTCGAGCAAATTAAATATTTCCAAACTTACCCAAAGTTCTTTAAATTTTCTAAAAATATTTCCTTTTGGCAAAGGTTTGGTAGGAGTAACAAATTGTTTAGAAATTCCTAAATCTACTCGACGATACGACCTTAAACGTCCGAATGAAAATTTTTCATCTTCACTCAAATTTGAGAAAGGTAGTGGAGTTCCATATAAGAAAGTCAAATTTACTTGCCAAGTAGGATTTTTTGGAATATAATCTTGGAAAAAAATTCCGATATTTAAAAGTTGATCGGAAGGACGCGGAACATATCCGTAAGAAGTGTCTATAATATTTGTTTTGTCGTTATAAATGAGATGATATTTCCCTTCAATTTTTTCCTGAGTATTCATTAAAGCAATACTAAACCACGATTCTGTTCCTTTCACAAATTCGCCATTTATTTTTGCTTCAATTCCGGCAGCATATCCTTTTGAAATATTTTCTCCATAATATTTAATCCTTACATTATCAACGCTATATGGATTAATGTTGTATAAATATTTGTAGAATAATTCTGTTGAAAATTTGAACTGTCTGTCCCACAAACTAAAATCAATATCGGTGGCTAAAACTGCATGAACAGATGATTGTGCTTTTATTTTATCATTTAAAGTTCCGTCTAATTTTCGTATTTCTTTAAAAGAAGGTGGTTGATGATATAAACCTGTTGAAAATCTGAATACTACATTTTTCTCCCATTCCGGTTTTATTGCAATCGTTAGTCGAGGGCTTATTAAAAATTCATTATTAAATGATAAATAATTAAATCTTACTCCACCTGAAAGAGAAATATCGTTTTTTTTCAAATCAAAAATATAAGAATTCTGAATATAAGCATTTAATTGACTTTGATTTAGTAAGATATTTCCAAAGTCTGTGTCGTACACCAAAACAGAATTTTCAGACCTAGGCAAAGAATAGCCAGCAGAATCAATCATATTCCATTCGTTAATTTTATAAATTAATCTTTCAAAATTATATTGTAAACCCCATTCAAGATTATTATTATTTTTGTTAAATGTCCCAATATATTTTACGGAAAAAATATTTGCAGACAAATTGTTTCGTGCATGTTCCAAAAAAGTGCCAACTCCAATATTTACAACACTATCTCCTACATTGCTTTCACCTATACTATTATTAAGTTCGTTGAGATTGTATTCTGTTAGAATGTCGAATGTTTCTTTTTCAGAAGTGTTATACCAAGAAGCTATAAATTTTTGTTTCAGATTTTTGTTTAATCTCCAAGTGGTAGAAAATGCAACTGTTGAATTTCTAAATTTATCAATTTCCTGACCTTCAAAATACATACTCACACCAATTGGATTTTGCCAAGTTCCGAAGGCTGTTTTTCTGTCTTCCGGAATAAATTTATAAGAATTATTACTTATATTTCCCAAAAAAGCAAATTCTATTTTTTCATTCAAATCGTAAGTCATATAAGTTTGAAAATCTAAGAAATTAGGGTCATAAGAACCTTTTGTATCCATTGATGTAAGCAAATATCGTGTAGTTTTATAACGAAAACCTGTATTAAAATGGAATCTGCGATTTTTACTAACCCCCTCTACATGAGCACCTGCACCTAATAAACTTAAATATGCAGTAGCCCCAAATTCGTTTGGTTTTTTGTATTTAATATCTAAAACAGACGACATTTTATCTCCATATTTTGCTTCAAAACCACCGGCAGAAAATGTTACTGATGAAACCATATCTGAATTTATAAAACTCATACCTTCCTGATTTCCGGAACGTGTCAGCAAAGGGCGAAAAATTTCAATATCATTTACAAATACCATATTTTCATCGAAATTCCCGCCTCTTACATTATATTGGCTACTTAATTCGTTGTTTGAAGATACTTGTGGTAAAGATTTTAAAATGTCTTCAAAACCACCGACAGAATGAATTACCATAGATATCGAGGGGTCTAGTCGAACCATTGGAACAAATCTTTCACTATGGTCAACAATTTCCGCTGAAGGTAACATCGTGAAGTCTTCTTCTAAAATTATATTTTGTTGAGAAATTTCTCCACTTTTTAGATGTAGTTGTATTTCTTGTGTTTTAAATCCTAAATAACTTATTATAATTGTTATATCAACATTTGAGGGAACACTTAATTCAAAATTTCCAAACAGATTGGTTAATGTTCCATTTTTAGTATCTTTTTCGATTATTGTTGCCGAAGAAACCGGCTTTTGGTCAGTTTTAGTTATAACTCCTCTGATTTTTGCATTTTGTGCAGACAAGCTACCACTTAAGAAAATAAACATTCCAAAAGTGAGAAATATAAAGTTAATGTATTTTGAACAATTCTGATGAATTTGTTTTATATTTTGAATGCTATTTTTTATATTTTGAAACATTAACTAAATGTAATTTTTATATAACAAAATAAATAATTAAATATTGTTTTTTTTATTTGAAATTTATTTTTGGAACATAAAAAATCAAATTCTTAACATAACTTGATGATATTAACACATTTTAATAGGTACAAGCAAAAATAAATAGTTTAGGCATAGATAATAAATCTGCGAATAACTTATAGTATTTTTAAGAATAAAGCGTCTCTTTGCAAAAACAAGCAAAGATGAGTTTTCTTTGCTTACTGAGTTGCATTTCTTACGACATAGTATGATATTGTCTAAAATATTTGTTACTTGAGTATTAACATCATTCATGACACGGCAGAATTTGAAAAGGAAAATATTGATTATCATTGGAATAGTTCAATAAAAAGCAATTACCTCAATACAAAAAAGTTAATACTTTGAGACTGTGGTGTATAAAATGTAGAGCAAAGTCAGGTTATTAATTTATTTTCTCAAGAATAACAGTTTGTGTTGGAAATGCAAATTCTAATTTTTCAGAATTAAAATTTTCTAAAATATAAAAATTTACTTCTGAAATACTTTCCATCCAATCCGGAGAAGATTTTTTAATAAAGTAGATAAAAGTTATTGATAAAGCAGAAGCTCCATAATTATCGAACGTAGCAGAAATTCCTTTTTCATCAATATGATTAACGTTTTTATGTGTTTCTCTTAATATTTCAAGTGCTTTTTTTAATTTATCAGGAGTTGTATCATAAGTTAAACCAAGATTCAAAACAATTCTATGCGCATGTTCGGTAGTAACATTTTCGATTGCAGAATCAACAATTTTGGAATTTGGAATTGTAATAGTTCTTTTATTTAATGTTCTTATTTTTGTGCTTCTTAATCCAATATCTTCAACATATCCGTCAATTTTATCGAACATTATTCTATCTCCGATTTTAAACGGATGGTCGGTAATTAAAGTTATTCCACCAATAATATTTTTTACAGTATCTTGCGCTGCAAGTGCTGTTGCTATTCCTCCAATACCAAGAGCTCCAAGTAGTGCCCCAATATTTACGCCAATATTATTCAATGTCATCACAATTCCAATAAGCCATATTAGAATCGTACTAGTTCTTTTTATGATTGGAACCAAGCGTGTGAAATCGTGATTTTTTTTCGACATTTTTTTACTTGCTTCAATAAAAACACCTATACATAAACGAGTAAATGTCCATGTAATGTTTAATCCTAAAAGAATGGTGAATGCTTTGACAACATTTATTTCAATACTTACCGGGAAAGTCATACGTTTGAATGAAATCCAAAACGCTAATAGCATCAAAAATATTAATATTGGAGTTTCTATTTTTTCAAAAATAATATCATCATATTGATTTTTTGTTTTTTTAGTTATTCTTTTAATTGTTATACGGTAAATCCATGAAAAAATTTTACATAATATTGCCGTTCCAATAATTATTATTAATGAAATTAACCAAGTTTTTACACTGTTGTTATAAAAGATATTTTCTAACATGAATTTTTTTTAATGAACTCTTAATTGTTTCCCTATTGATAAAATTGTAGTTTCGGAAATATTATTCATTCTGCAAATAGATTTTATATTTGTTCTGTAACGACTTGCGATTCCTCCTAAAGTATCTCCAGATTTTACAATATAATATTGCGATTCGTTTACTTCTTTTGCATAACTGAAATGTTTTGGAATTATTAGAAATGTAGAACTAATAAGGTCGCCTTTTTCAAAATCTACAATCAACTGAGGATCAATAGGTGTGTTTTTGTAACGAATTTCAAAATGCAAATGAGGACCTGTCGATCGACCGGTGCTTCCTCCTTTACCTATATAGTCTCCTGCTTTTACTTCTTGATTCTTGAAACAATCAATTTTTGAAAGATGTGCGTAAACTGTTTCTAATCCATTATGGCAACGAATAACAATTACATTTCCATAGCCATAATAACTACCAACAAATCTAACTTTCCCATCAAAAGCCGCAACTATTGTGTCTCCTGTATGTAGTTGAATATCTGTTCCTTGATGCAAACGACCACTACGCCAACCAAATTTTGAGGATACTTTTCCTTTGTGTGGAACTATAAAATTACCCGAACATAGTAAATTTATTAATAATGTATCTTCGTAAATTTTATAATTTTTTTCTTCATAAGACCACATTATTGTTGTATCCCAATTTTTTTCAAACCATTCATTATCACAAGAAAGAAATTTTGTTTCTCTTATATATGTATATAATTTGACAGAGTCTTCAATGTCAAAAATTTTTAAAATGCTATCATGATTTTCGTATTTCCAAGAAAAATCATTATAAAGAATAATGTTATATTTTCCATTATTTACGGTATCAATTGGAACTTGTTTCTTATTTTGAGAGTTGATATTTATTGAAATTATGCTAAATAATAATAAACATAAAATTTTATATGTTGTTATCTTTTTCATAGAATTGCAAAATTATTATTTTATTCTTAATTTTGCAATATATTTAATAACATATAATGATATTATCGTATATGACTATCTAAATTCATTTTTATATACAATAGAAGCGATTAATAGTCTATCAAAAATGTATTCTCCTAAATATCTACGGTTAAATTTATTGCAAAACTCGTTTAAATAATTTTGTAATATGAACATATATCAAAATTCTGATTTTTCATTGTCTTAACCCAATTTAAACAAAATTTCCAAAAAAAGCAAATCTTCACAAAATCTAAAAACATAAATAATTGATTATTAGTATTTTATTAATTAGATATTTGAAAAAACGACTTTGTTTGTAGCAGTCGGTTTTATGCAGAAAATATTAATGAAAAGAGTACCTTAAAAGAAATTATACCGTTTACACATACAAATCAGTCCAAAGTTTTAATGGTATTAGATGTGGAGGTTTTAAAAAAGTACAAACAATTAGATGTGCTATATCACAAAATAATTTCTACAACTTTCTACAACTTTCTAAAACATAGCTTTTTCAAATTAGGAAATCCATAGTATTTTTGTAAATAACAAAATAAATCGTGTTCTATTTGTAGGTAGAAAATATTAAAAAAGATTATTTTTTCAAACTCCAAATGAATTTTAAAGGGATTTTAATTTTATTAAAGAGAAAATAAAAAAAGTATTAAAAAAATTGGTAAATTTTTTTAATACTTCGTAAAAAAAGACTGTCTAAAAAGAAATTTGGACAGTTTTTTTTAAGATTTATAATAAAAATATTATTGTTTTAATACCATTTTTTCATAACCTGCTTCTGTTTGGCTAATTTCACTTGTACTTGTTTGAATAACATTAATATTATTGTAAAAATTTCTTTCCATATGTATTTCTTTATTTTTCAACATTGAAAGATGCCAAATTTCATTTATTTCACCATTTGCATAGGATTTCGTTTCAACTGTTTCAGATTTTGTATGATAAGATGGTATTGCTGCTGCTTCAGCATCAGATAATACAATTAATGTATCAATTCTATGACGAATTTCGACACTTTCCAAATTCAAGACCATTCGTTCTTTATTTTTATATTCGTCTTCTACCGAACCTAAAAAATTCCAACTTCCACTAACTTTCTGACGAATAATATGACGTTCTCTCATAACATCTCCATCTTCATTTAATTCTATTTCGTCTTCATAAGTATAATTAAAAATTTTGTTGAAGTTTCCATATTTATCAAATTTTAAAAAATTTGCCTCATAATCAACAGTACCATTATGATTTACAATAGAATCCGGAATACCTTCGAGCGAGGTTTTTTCGTTCCATTTTTTTGTATCCGAAGTGGTTGTCGTTAATGTTATATTATTCTGACCTGTACCAAAGTCAGAACGAATAAACTTTTCGCATTGGTTGAATTTCCAAGTACCGGCAACTCTGGCTTTTCTACTTCTTAATGAAAGAAACGGATCGTCTTCTCCTTTTTTACAACCTGTGTTTATTAATGGAAATATCAAAATAATTCCAATCGTTATTAATGTTAATTTCTTAATTGCATTCATAGTATTTTATGCTAAATTATCGACCACAAATATAGTTTCTTTTTTTTAATCTACAAAGAAAAAAATTATTTTTTTTAAATATTTTTTTTATTTGTTAGTTTTAACATTAAATAATAATTTTGTAAAAAAAAGATTATGGCAAAAAAAGAAGTGGAAAAAATTGAGGAATTAACAAAAAAATCAATTGTAAATGATTGGTTATTTCGTTACACCGGTTTGCCTTTAGAAGATTTTGGGAAATATATTATATTGACAAATTTTCAAGGTTATGTTAAAGACTTTGCTAAAATTGTACCATTAATAGCTTATGAATATAATTTAGAAAAGGGAATTACTGAAATTGTCGAAAATAAGTGTAATATTGTCGGAGAAGATAGAAATATGCCGAGTGCAACCTATAAAAAAAATGCAAAAGATCCGGGAATTACAATAATTAATTTTGGAATGGGTAGCCCAAATGCTGCAACAATTATTGATTTACTAACAGCAATTAATCCAAAAGCAATTTTATTTTTAGGGAAATGTGGTAGTTTAAAAGATGACCATTCAGGAATTAAATTGGGGTCATTTATTCTTCCTATTGCGGCGATAAGGAGCGAAGGAACCTCTGACGATTATTTGCCAAAAAATGTTCCAGCCTTACCTGCTTTTATGTTACAGCGTGTTGTCTCAACTTCAACAAGAGATAATAATTGTGATTATTATACCGGCGTTATTTATACAACAAACAGAAGAGTTTGGGAATTTGATGAAAATTTTAAAAAGAAATTAGTTGAAACTCATGCTATTGCTATTGATATGGAAACGGCAACAGTGTTTAGTGTTGGTTTTGCAAATAATATTCCTACCGGTGCATTATTATTGGTAAGTGACCAACCAATGATTGCAAATGGAATAAAAACAGAAAAAAGTGATAAGATAGTAACAGAAAATTTTGTTGAAAAGCAATTAAAAATAGGAATTGAAGCTATAAATATTATTATAAGAGATGGGTCTTCTGTAAAACATTTAAAATTTGAATAAAAATTTACTCCAAAATTTATAAATTAAAAATATGTTTCTGATAAATGATAATTTAATTAAAATACGTTTCGGCAAATAGCAGAAACGTTAAACATACAAAATATAAAAATTTTATTCAAGAAAATAACATTTTTCAGAAATAAATATTTTAATTTTGTATAGAATTTTTAATTAATTTATATGAAAAAAAATATTTTAAAAAAAATATTTAAGATACTTTTAATTATCATTATTGTTTTTGTTTTATTTTCTGTATTTCTCACTATTATATATAAGTGGGTAAATCCACCAATCTCATTTTTAATGATTTCTCGAAAAATTGAAATGAAAGCAGAAATTAATTACAAATATATTGACATTAAAGATATTCCTCAATCAGTGATAAATTGTGCAGTAGCAGCTGAAGATAATAATTTTTTAGCACACAATGGAATTGATTTTTCTGCAATTAAAAAAACTTTTGAAGAACGGAAAAAAGGAAGAATTAGAGGTGCAAGTACAATTTCTCAACAAACTGCAAAAAATGTATTTCTTTGGCAAGGCAGAAGTTATATTAGAAAAGGATTAGAAGCTTATTTTACTGTTTTGATAGAAATATTTTGGAGTAAAGAAAGAATAATGGAAATCTATCTAAATGTAATTGAAATGGGAAAAGGTATTTATGGAATTGAAGCCGCCTCTCAATATTATTACAATAAATCGGCAAAATATTTAACACCTTATCAATCAGCGTTAATAGTATCAAGTTTCCCAGCTCCTTTAAAATTTAATCCAAGAAATCCATCAGAATATTTAGCAAATAGAGCAAATAACGTTTTAAATCTTTCATATAAAATTGGTAATATAAAATTCGACAAAGAATCAATAATATCTGCAAAAGAACGGTATGAGAAGAGAAAAAAAACGAATTGGTGAACGGGGAATAGGGATTTTATTTTTAATTGCCTCCCATGTTGCTGACAATTTTAGATTATTATAAGGTATTCAACTTTCGCAAGTTTTTTTAAATTCTCCAAAAAAACAAATAAAAAAGGTGAATTTTTACAAAGGATAAACGTGCCAACGATTGATTATTAATGATTTTTAAGTTTGATATTTTTAAACCCTAACTCCGCTTGATTTAGGTAGTTAAATTACATAAACAACTGTGATACAGAAAATTAGCTAAATTATTTAAGTAACCTAATTAGGTTGTCTGTAATTTAACTTAAATCGTTGCATCACAAACAATTAACACAATAGCCACCCTAATTTTAGCGGAGTTAGGG
>JAITXI010000029.1 GCA_031284905.1 Bacteroidales bacterium | reverse complement strand
TCAATTTAGGTAGTTAAATTACATAAATAACTGTGATACAGAAAATTAGCTAAATTATTTAAGTAACCTAATTAGGTCGTCTGTAATTTAACTTAAATCGTTGCATCACAAACAATTAATACAATAGACACCCTAATTTTGGCGGAGTTAGGGTTTAAAACATAGCCTAATAAGATTAATTATATTGAAAAAACTGAAGATAAAATAGACAAAAGAATAGATAGACTTGAAGATAAGGTAGAAAATGCAAAAAAATAAATTTCGGAAATAATTTTTATTTACTCAAAGTTAAATTACTAACGTCCCTCTATAATTTTTTTCTACCGCATTAAAAGCATTATAAAATCTTTCTTCACCAAAACCTTTAATGATTTCATAATTCATGTTAAAAGATTTAATTTCTTGTCGATATTTTTCAAAAAAATACATTCTTAATTTAGGATTTTCTCGCAAAGGATCATCTATCCAAGGTAAATCCGGATAACAAAGTAAATGCAAATCAGCAAGATGTGCAAAAATATATTCATCTATCCATTTTGGATAATCGCCATAACAATGTTGCAACCAAATTTTGGTAACAATCAGGTCTGTGTCTAAAAAAATAATTTTATGATCTTGATTTATTAAATCTTTCTCAACTTGAATTTGCAATTTTGCTATTTCAATAACATCATTTTGAGTATAAGAATTCCCATGAATATTTAGATACTCTCGAGCAATCTCAAAAACACAAGGAGCAGAATAATAATCTCCTAACTGTTTTACTAACAACGATTTACCAACAGACTCCGGACCTGTAAGAACTATTTTTTTTATCATGGAAATTGATAAATAAGTTTGAAATTGTTATTTTTCAAAATATCATTCGGAAAAAGAAATTCTTTTTTCACAGTTGGGAAAACAGTTCTTTGTCCTTTTGTAATATCAACACCTATAGAATTAAAACAGCAAAAAATTAATTCGGTACAATACATTTTGGAAGAATCTTTTAAATCTAAATCATGGTCAAATTTAATTTTTTGATTAAAAAACTCAACAGCTTTCTTACTTGCCAAAAGTGAAATAGTGTCAAAATTTTCTAAACGGAAAACAGCTCCTGTAACAGCATTATCAAAAGAAAAAAATTTTTCTAAATTTTCACATTTAATAATTTCTTCGCCATCACTATTTTCAAAATCATCAGGAACACAATGAATAATTTTAAAACTATTATCTATTTTTGCAACTATTCCTACATGAGAAAAATTATTATCTTTCTTGGCAGCAAGCACTAAACGACTTGTAACACTTTTACCTTTACGAAAAACCAAATCTCCGTCTTGTAAACAAATATCATCAAAGTTTCTTTCAATAATTTCATCTGTTCTTAAAGAACAAGAAACTAAAGAAAACAAAAATATGAAAAAACAATATTTTCCTATATTGCAAATTGCATTGTTCCAAATATTTTCAAGGAAAAGCATTATTTATTTTCTCCAAAACAAGGTGTTATTTTATATTGTCCATCTTTGTCTTTATAAACATTAAAAATTTCTTCTTCACCGTCAATATTTGACTTTGTGTAATATTTTGTTTTAACTTTTACATATTCATCATCACCTTTTTTTACATTTTCAGAAGAAATAATTTCAAATTTTGTAATCATATCGTCATCTGATTGATTTTTTTCCATTTCTGTAACAAGCTGGTCAATTTTTTCATCAGAATCAGAAGCATCATCTTCACCCAAATTTAATAAAGAAAGCGCTTCTCTATATTCATTTTTTTGCATGTGAGTATAAAATTCACTAACAGTTCCTTCAGGAGTATTTGAATTTACACAAGAAACAAAAATAAATAAAACTACAACAGCAAAAATTATTAATAATTTTTTCATAAGAAATACATTTTTAACTTCAAAAACGGAGAAAATTAATTAATATTATAAAAAAAATCAAAGCAACAGTAAAAAAATTTTTGTTTATTTCAAAAAATAGAGTAATTTTGATAAAAGAAAAAGATTTATAAAAGACAAATGGATATTGAGAAACAAATCTATAATTTATTAAAAACTCATTTCGGATTTAATACATATAAAGGTCTTCAAAAAGATATAATATTAAATTTATTAGATGGGCAAGACTCTTTTGTATTATTGCCTACAGGTGGAGGGAAATCGCTTTGTTATCAACTTCCTGCATTAATGTTAGCAGGAACAGCGATTATCGTTTCTCCACTTATTTCTTTAATGAAAAATCAAGTGGATATAATGCGAGGATTTAGTACCGACAAATGTATAGCCCATTTTATGAATTCTTCGCTTTCAAAACAAGAAATTATTGCAGTAAGAGAAGATATAATAAAAGGAAACACAAAATTGCTTTATGTTGCTCCGGAAACTCTAACAAAGGAAGATAATATTGAATTTTTCAAAAGATTTAAAATATCGTTTTTTGCAATAGACGAAGCCCATTGTATTTCAGAATGGGGACACGATTTTCGTCCTGAATATCGTAAAATTCGTAGTATTATTAATACTTTGGGACGAGCACCAATAATTGCTCTTACAGCAACAGCAACTCCTAAAGTTCAACACGATATTCAAAAAAATTTGGATATGCTGAATGCAAAAATTTTCAAATCATCTTTTCGTCGAGAAAATTTATACTATGAAGTTCGTCCAAAAACCCATGCAAAAAAAGAAATCATTCGTTATATTAAAAATAATCCAAATAAATCAGGAATTGTTTATTGTTTGAGTCGTAATACTGTAGAAGAAGTAGCAGAAATGCTAAATGTAAATGGGATTAAAGCACTTCCTTATCATGCAGGAATGCCCGCAGAAATTCGTTCTAGAAATCAAGATATGTTCTTAAATGAAGATATTGATATAATTGTTGCAACAATTGCATTCGGAATGGGAATTGATAAACCTGATGTCAGATTAGTAATTCATTATAATATTCCAAAAAGTTTGGAAGGATATTATCAAGAAACAGGAAGAGCAGGAAGAGACGGAGGTGAAGGTAGATGTATTGCTTTTTTTAACCATGACGATATTGTAAAATTAGAAAAATTTAATCTCACAAAACCAATATACGAACAAGAAATAACCAAACAACTTTTGAATGAAATTGTATCTTATTCAGAATCAAGTACTTGTAGAGTAAAGCATTTACTAAATTACTTTGGTGAAGAAATGACAGAAGATTGTGGCAATTGTGATAATTGTTTGAATGAAAAAGAAAAATTTGATGCACAAGAAGATGTATCAATAGTTTTAGAAACAATTGAAGCCTCAAAAGAATATTTCAAAACAGAAATCATTGTAAATATCTTAACAGGAAAAATTAATACGGAAATGCTGACCTACCATTTTAACGAATTACCAACATATAAAATTTCCGGCGAAGATAAAGTAAAATACTGGAAATCTGTTATCCGTCAAATGATGATTTTCAATCTTATAGAAAAAGATATTATAGTTTATGGTGTAATTAAAATTACAGAAAAAGGACGTCAATTTTTAAAGAAACCGCATTCAATATTATTTACAAAAGACCATGATTATGATATTGAAGATGAAGAAAATATGGCCGGATATGAAGCCGTAGCAGCCGATGAAAATCTTTATTTAATGTTGAAAAATTTACGAAAAAAAATTGCAAAACAATTATCTTTGCCTCCATTTGTGATTTTTAGCGACCCTTCTCTTCAAGATATGACAATTCAATATCCAATTACACTTGATGAATTAAGAAATATTTCAGGCGTAGGTGTTGGTAAAGCCCAAAAATATGGACAAGAATTTGTAGATTTAATAAAACAACATGTTGAAGACAATGAAATAATCCGACCACAAGACATTGTTATTAAGTCAGTTATGAATAAATCTAAAAATAAGATTTCCATAATTCAATATATTGATAACAAAATATCTTTTGAGGAAATTTGCAAAGCACTCAATATTGAAATGGACGAACTCCTAAACGAAATTGATGTAATCATAAATTCAGGAACAAAACTAAATATTGATTATTTCCTAAAAACAATTATGGAAAAAGAAGCAGTAAATGAAATTTTTGATTATTTTAGAAACGAAGCCAAAACAGATTCTATTGAAGATGTAATAACTGCTTTTGAAGATGCTTATACAGAAAAAGAAATTCACTTAGTAAGGATAAAATTTATTTGTGAGATTGGAAATTAATTATAAATTACAAACTGTTAGTCCGTTAATCGCTCCACTTTTATCCGGTTCATACGTTTAATCGTCTTGATTCTTTACTCATTAATAATCCAACAAATGTAAATATTCCATTAAGTAATAATAATTCGTATCCCATACTATATTCAAAAAAATATTTCAACATACAATTTATTGCAAAACATAAAATCGGACTCACAATTGCAACTATAGGAACCAATTTATCTTTAATCTTTTTTTTAGTAATTAATCCAAAGACAAAAAGTCCCAACAAAGGACCATAAGCATAACTTGCAACCACATAAATTGCATCAATGATACTTTTGCTATTAAAATAATAAAAAAATACAACTAAAATAGCCATCAAAGATGAGATTCCAATTTGAGTAAAAAATCTGGTTTTTTTTATATAAATGTCAGATTTATTTGTTTTGTTGAGAATATCTAATGTAAAAGTGGTTGTTAAAGCAGTAATAGCCGAATCGGAACTCGCAAATGTAGAAGCAGTTAATCCAATCAAAAATAAAATCAAAACAGAATTTCCTAAATAATTTTGAGCTAAAAATGGAAACAAATTATCTCCTTTAATTAAAGTCTCATTAATATCAAAACCTAATTTTTGAGCAAAAATCATCAAAAGTATTCCCAAAGAAAGAAATAAAAAATTTGCAGGAATAAAAAATAATCCATAAGTTAAAACATTTTTTTTTGCTTCTTTCAAATTTTTACAACTTAAATTTTTTTGCATCATATCTTGGTCTAAACCTGTCATTGCAATTGTAACGAGCGCACCACTAATAAACTGTTTTGCAAAATGTTGTTTTGAAGTCCAATCAGAAAATTCAAACATTTTAGACATAGGATTATGGTAAATTGAAGAAAAAACATCTGCGAATCCAAAATCTAATTTTTTTGAAACAATAATAATTGTCAGAATTAAAGCAAGCATCATAAAAATAGTTTGCAATAAATCTGTCCAAATGATAGTTTTAATTCCGCCTTTAAAAGTATAAAGCCAAATCATTAACAAAACAATGATAGTAGTTAGCCAAAAAGGAATACCTAAATTATTACAAATAATAATTTGAATAACATTCACCATAACAAAAAGTCGAAGGGCAGAAATCAGAAAACGAGAAATAAAAAAGAAAAAAGCAGCTGTTTTGTGAGAATAAACGCCAAAACGATTTCCCAGAAAAAAATAAATTGAAGGCTGATTAATTTTATAATATACCGGTAATAAGATAAAAGCAATTACAACATAACCTAACACAAATCCGAAAACCATTTGCATATATGTCATCTGAGTGCTTTGTACCCAACCCGGAACAGAAATAAAAGTAACACCTGAAATTGAAGCACCAAGCATTCCAACTGCTATTACTCCCCAAGGCGATTTTCTATCTCCAAGAAAATAACTTTTATTATTTACATTTTTAGATGTAAAATGTGATACTATTAATAATAGTCCAAAATATGCAAAAATTATTAATAAAATAAAAATAGGATTCATTTGATTTTTGATTTTATGTTATTCCGCTTTGTTACATGAGAGGTTGCTTTCAACGATGGCTTCGCCGTTTGCCGTTCATCCAATTGAAAATTGATAGCATTGAGATATGAGACCTTTTCGCCCCTTTGCCCTTTCTTCATTTTTAATTGTTACGCTTCGCTCCACGAGGGCTGCGCCGTTCTCAATTTTCAATTCGTCCCGTTCCTCGTCTTGCTTCTTGGCTCTCTTTCCACGTTTACCGTTCTCCATTCTCCGTTTACCCTTTAATCATATCAAATTTTGTGTATTTTCGTAAAACTTCCGGAATAATAATTCCTTCAGCCGTTTGATTATTTTCTAATAAAGCAGCCATAATTCTCGGTAAAGCCAAAGCGCTTCCATTAAGAGTATGAGCTAATTTTGCTTTTTTGTCATCAGTTGATTTATAACGAAGTTTTAATCTATTTGCTTGAAATTCTTCAAAATTTGAAACCGAACTAACTTCTAACCAACGTTCTTGAGCTGCTGAAAAAACTTCAAAATCGAAAGTTAACGCAGAAGTAAAACTCATATCACCACCACAAAGTCGTAAAATTCTATATGGCAATTCTAATTTTTGCAATAATCCTTCAACGTGAACTTTCATTTCTTCCAATGCTTGATACGATTCTTCAGGTTTACGAATTTGAACAATTTCTACTTTTGAAAATTGATGTAATCTATTTAAACCTCTCACATCAGCTCCCCACGAACCTGCTTCTCTTCTAAAACATTCGGAATAAGCAACATTTTTTATAGGAAATTGTTTTTCTTCAAGAATTACATTCCTATATAAATTTGTTACAGGAACTTCAGCTGTTGGAATTAAATAAAAATTATCAACTGTGGCATGATACATTTGTCCTTCTTTATCAGGTAATTGACCCGTGCCAAAACCGCTATCTTCATTTACCATCAAAGGTGGCATAATCTCAAGATAACCGGCAGCTTCCGCTTCATCAAGAAAAAATGAAATTAAGGCTCTTTGTAATTTTGCTCCTTTACCTATATAAATTGGAAAACCTGCTCCTGTAATTTTTGTACCTAATTCAAAATCTATAATGTTATAATCTCTAATTAATTCCCAATGAGGTTTTTTGTTTTTTAATTCAGGAATTTTTCCACCCGTTTTTTCGCAAATATTATCTTCCGCTTTTCTTCCAATTGGAACCGATTCGTGTGGTAAATTAGGCAATAAAACTAATTTTTCTGTCAATAATTTTTCACTTTCCGACAATTCTGATTCTAAAGACTTTATTCTTTCTTTTAATTCTACTGTTTCAACTTTTAACTCATCAGCTTTTTCTTTAATTCCTTTGCTTAATAATTGACCTATTTCTTTGGAAATTTCATTCAATTTATTTAAAAAATTATCTTTTTCAAATTGCAATTCTTTTCTCCTATCATCAATTAAAATTATTTCGTTTATTATTGATTCTGAAACAAAATGTTTAACTTTCAATCTTTCAATAACTCTATCTTTATTTTCTCTTATTACCTTTAATGTAAGCATGATAATTTTTTTACAAAATTAGTAATAAAATTGCATTTTTTTGTAAAAATTTTGTAATTATCCTTGTTTAATAATTAAAAATGGCAAATTTTTACAATGCTACCTTTAGACAGTTGTAATTGAATATGTTAAAAAGTAATTTTGCATACTTAAGTTATCAATATGCAAAATAAGTCTGATATTTCTATAAAATTTGGTGAAAAATTGCTAAAGCACTTAAAATATCTGTTTCTGAATTTTTTAAATCTAATTTATTTCAATAAAGTCCAAGTGTGAGATAAATTTGGAACTTGCTTAACAATACCTTTTCGTTGTAAAGCAAAGCGTGCTTGACGGACTTCTATTTTCCATTTTTTTTCACCGTTTTTATATTTACGGTTATCATCGCAGATTTCAGGGTGTATCTCTTGAATGTGTTGATAAATTTCTTCTGTTGTCAGTTCTTTGTTTTTTTCTAATAAATATTGAGTGGTTTTTGCAAAAATACCATGCCTCGTTTCTTTATTTTCATAAGGTTTTATTAGAATTGTATCAATTTTTTGTTGCTGTTCAAGCAACAATTTTAAATCAGAATCTGTTCTTTGTATAATTTGTTTTTCTTGGACTTCTTCAATTTTTTGACTTTCCTCATAAATTTTTGTCAGAAAAATTTTATCAAAAACAAGTCCAAGTGAAGCGTAATCTAAAACATCTTGTTTTACTGTTTGAATCGTTTGTTTTTCATCAATCAAAACTCCATATTCAAAATTAGATTTCAATCCGCCATAAGTTAAATTTGCTGAAGAAATTACAGCAAACAAATCATCAATAATATAAACTTTTGCGTGAAGTTTTGCCAAACTCGAAACTGTTGTGTTTTTGAAAGAATCATAGATTTTGAGCAATGCAGACGGCTGTGTTACATTATCGACAATATTTCTTACAGATAAATTGGTAATAATATGAATATTTTTGTTTGAAACATCATTAATCGAATTAAGTATAATTGCAGCCCCCGCATCATTAATATACGGACTTGAAAAAATAATCTCACGTTTGGCTTGACTTAAGAGTCCTCGAAATTCATTTACAAAAGGACTTTTTAGTAATTTAATAGACATTTTTATTATATATAAACATACGAACTAACATTCTAACAACATTTTCCTTCTTCTTCATTGTCTTTATACCACGCTTTTTCTTCATCGTAGAGATAATCACTGTATCCATATTTTGCAAGAATACACACAAAATCATTGCGGAATCTATCCTAATCATTTTTGTTTTCGGTCAGCAATTCTTCAATAAAATCTGCCGTCTTTTTACAATCTATACAATTTTCAGGTAATTCTTTCATTCCTAAAAGACAATCAACATTATAAATATTATTTATTTCATATTTTCCTAAAGTCATCAGCTAATAATATTATTTTTTATAAAAACAATTATTTACTTGAAATTATTTAAATAATTTTTTCACAAAATTAGTAAAAATTTGCATTTTTTAGATTTTTTTTCTAAAACTTTCATTTAATAGTTGAATTTAGATTTTTTATCGTGAAAGCAAATACATTTTTCCAATTTCTTTTTTAAAATATTTATCTGCTTCGGTAGCTCTTAATTCAACATCTTGATTCTTTATTTTTGTTGTTACTTGATAAAAATATACTCCATTTGCCAGTCTATCTCCATACATATCTGTTCCGTCCCACGCAAAATCGGTAATATTTTTCCCAATTTTTATAACTCCTAATTCTTCTCCCGAAATTACTCGTACAAGTTTTCCCGAAATAGTAAAAATTTCTATTTGCATTTTATCCGGAATTTGGTAGCCTGTAAGCTCAAAAACGAATCTTGTACTTGTACTGAAAGGATTTGGATAATTCAATAAGTGAGTAATAGAAGATTCTGTAATTATTTTAAATTCAATAATATAATCATTACTTGCCGACCAATTTCCTGAAACATCTTTTGCTTGAACTCTCAAACGATAATCACCATTTTCTCTAAAAATTGGTTTTAAAATAATTTTACAACTATTATTTGGTAAATTTGCCGGATACCATTCTATATTATATTCATATACATAATTTGGAATAAATGAAAGTTTAGTTTCTATTCCTGTTTGTAGATTTGTTAAATACATTCTAAACAGTGAAGTATCATTCAATTCAAGGAATCTGTTTTCATCTTTCAATTTTATAAGAATTTCAGGACGAGAAGAAATTAATTCTCCATTCATAATGTATTTCCCATCAAAACTTACATCTAATAACGGATTAGTTTTATCTGCTTTAACAAAAAAATATTGAACCGCAATATTATTAAAATGGTATTGTTCTTGTTGATAATAAGTGTTAGTACTTTCATTAATCGGATTGTATTCTATCCAGATGCTATTACTTCCGGATAAATCAAGAGTTGAAAATTCTATTGTGTCAATTAAAATATCATTTCCGGGATGTGGACGAAGTTTTTTATAAACAGTATGAACAATTTCATTATTTTGATTTTGAATCCAATATTTTACCATTAAACTATCCATATCAAGAGTTGGAGTAATGTTTTTCGTAGCAACTCCAAATTTTATCATTTCACCTTGTTGAACAGTGTCATTATGTAGAAAGAAACCTAATTTCGGGTCAATTGCAGTTTCCGGAACATTTTTAAATTTTACTTGCCATTTCTTTAATTGTGCTGGAGTTTTTGTAGTATCATCTTTTGTAAAGAAAGACAGTTCTAATTTTGGAAATTGCTGATAATCAATTTGTTGATTTAAGTTATACAAATCATAAGTTGATGAATTGATATTTTCAAAAATAAGTTGTTTGTTATTTTGAGGAGTAAGTCCATAAATGTTTACAAGAGCAGTATCATAAGAAGGATTTTCTTGTGCTTCTTGAAACCAATGAAAAGATTGCCATTCCATTGAAGGACCTATTTCAATGCTTTTAATATTTCCATACGAAAAATTTGTATATAAATGAACCGGAGGCAAGTCAATAATTGAATTAGTTTCAGTTCCGACAATTTCAACAGCAGATGTTGGCTGTCCTTTTCGTGCAAAGAAAATATAAGGGTGAGAATTTGTAACATTTCTTATTAAAGTTGAACCCATATTTTCGAATGTCTGTAAAGTGTTTTCAGACCAATTTTGAAAATATCCATTAGCCCACGAATAAGCTAAAATATAATTTCCGTCCGGAACAGAATTAATCATATTCGTCATATCTGAGATTCCCGTATAATCAACAGTAGTTCCGTTTCCTGTACTAAAAGAAAAAAAGAAATTTGTACTTGATGAAGACCAACAATAAGGATAATTTCGATGCCCATAATTAGCACGGTCTGAACCCCAAGCTAAAAGTGTATTAGGATCAATTACTACTATTATTATAGCTGGATTCATATTACAATTACCTATGCTTCCCAAGCCATTATTTGTTGCTCCGTCAATATTCCAACCAATTTGATTAATAGCTGTAACCGTAACATTTCCAACATTATGACAATGTAGAACTTTTGGTGTTTGTTGAAAAGAAAATTTTTGAGTTAAACGATTGTAATCAATCATGTTGAAAGAATTTTCTTTAAATTGGTAATATTGTTTCTGCGACCAACCTTCTTGTCCTTCTTCATAAACAAAAGACGACTCTTTCCAAACCAAACTGTCGGAATTATTGTGATTTTTTGCAATTCGCCAAAAATAAACTCTATTTTCTACAGCTTCAAAAGGAAGTTCCCATGAAATAATTCCACCGGAAGAATTAACAAGATTATCATATAACAACGGACTATTAAATGAATCAGATGTGTCTATTTGAAATTTATAATTATAATTATCAGCAAAAGAATCACTTGAAGATGCTATTAAAGTAATTTTTTTATTTGGATAAATAGCATATTTATATGGAAATATTGGAAATACATCAGTACTTTTTATGATAAAACTTATATTTGTAGAATTATTATTTTCATTCAATTCGTCAATAATATTATCTGAATCAACAAAAATGTTTATTGTATTTAAACCTGTTGCCGTTAATCTGTTAATTGGGATTTTAAAACTAATAGTATCAGAATACAAACAACCTGATGCAAAAATTTTATATGTAGTATTTTCCGAATTTGGTAAAACTCTATCTATTGTAATTGCAAAAGTATCAGTAATTGCTCTTCCAATATTTTTCACAATAAATTTCACTGCAAAACTATCAATTTCTGTAGTTAATTGATTAGGAATTAGAAAAACATCCGAATTATTAATCAGCAAATCGGGTTTTGGATGAGAATTAACAATAATAGCAGGGTCACCATTAAGTGTAAAATCGTGATAAACATTTTGAATTCGTAAATTATTCGGATATGCCAATGATAAATTTTTGATAGTATTTTTTATTTGTTCGGCAATAGTTTTATGATATTTTTTATACGAAATATTTCTAAATAATTCTTCGGTAAAAATATTCAGATAAGGAGCATAACTTTGTTCTTTGGTAGCAATATAAGCAATTGCGCCTTTATTTTTTGCTTTCACCCAAATTTCGCTAAAAACTTGGTCGGTAACTGAAAAAATATCTCCTGAAAAACAAGAATTAGCAATCATTAAAGGATACTTGCCGTAGTTGTTATAATTTTCCGGAAAATCAATATTCTGGTCAAAACCGGCTGAGTGCCCGTGTCCAAAAAAAGTCATAATACTTGTTCCGCCATTTATAAGATGTTCAACAGAATCTGACCTTGCCATAGAAATTGGATCGGAACTTGTTTTTAAAAATGTACTTGTATGTCCTCCAAAAAGTGTATCTGAAATAATTGAAGCATAATTATGCAAATAATTGGCAAAATTTTGTTGCTCGGAAGAATTACTTCCCCCACCGAAAAATATTGTGTTTTTCATCCATTCTGCCGGTTCATTATTCTCGTAAGAAATAACTTTTTGAAGATATGATAATGCTTCTACGTTGGTCGAAACACTCACTCTTCCTGTTGATGCGAATGGTTCTGTAGTTGTATTTCCAATTCCTGCTGTCAATAAGACATCGCATGCAGGAGAACCGGCTGAAGGTATTATACAATTATTGTAGTTTTGTACATTTTTCCTGAAAAGTTTTGTGTCAATTCCTTTTCCTAATAACAAGAGGTAAATATTTTCATTTGGATTTATTTCATTCAAATTTTCAAAATAATTTTTTATCGCAATTGGATGTTTATCAATTCCATATCCAAATTGGTTATATAATTGCTCAATATCAAGTAAAGCAACATTATAACCGGTTGAACGTCTGTAAATTGCATACTCTTGTGCAGCAGACATTAAAAATGAATTTGTAATTATTATATAATTTGGTTTAGGAAATTGTGAAAAATAATTTGAGAATTTATTATTAATGCTAATTTTAGAAATTTTTGGAACTGTTTTATATCCGGTTTGATTTACTAATACTAATTTTCGATATGTGTCGGTATTATTTACTAACGCTTTTAATGTATCAGAAAATTTTTCAACCGAAATTCTTGCATGGTTTGTGATGTCATATAAAAAAACTGCCGAATTTGAAGTAAAACCTTTAATTTGTATATAATCTTTATCTGAGGAATTATTTGGAGAAAGAAAAAATTCCGTATAATTAGAAGCAGGAAAGTTCCAAGAAAAAGGATAGGTTATATCAATATAAGAAACTACTGCTCTGTCATATTCATCGTTATTATTTAGAGTACTTGAAAATTTAAACGGCAAAGTAGTTGATAATTGATATGAAATTATATCGTAATTTTGTTTTGAAAACTGATAACCGGTAAATTGACAGTGAGTTTGAATATTTCCTAAAAATTCAATATTTATACTGTGAGGAATAGTAGAAGTCGGATTAGTTGCAGGAACACCTGCCACCGCAAGTTCTATATGTGTGTTTTCCGAATTTTGGACTAAATTTGGTAAAGAAATATTTTTTGTAACAACATTATTATTTGAACCTCCAATTATTGTATTATCAAACCAACCTTCACTCGTAGAAAACCAATTTTGAGTTGAACCATCATAATATGTTGCCGTATAATTAGTTCTGTTTTTTTTCCAGCAAAAAGATTGAATGTTTTCTTGATAATCTTCATAATTATTATAATTTTGATTTAATAATCTTCTGTTGTTAGTACTATAATTCCAAGTTATAAAATAAGCAGAAGTATCAGAATACATACTATAGTCATTATTGAGTTGATTTGTGCTTATATCGAAAAAAGCGACATCATCAAAACCTCGATTTTTTTCACCATAAAACTCTATATAACCGGTAGGGTCAAAAATTCCGGCAGAATTGATGCCGTGAATGTAGATATATTGCTCTTCTCCTTTGTGAATTATTTGTATTCCTCTTGCATCAATAGTATTTACAGGAATACCTGCGGCTAAAAGTTCTGAATATTTAATTTTATAAATTCCATCTTCTGCAATTTTTAATTTAAAATATTGTTGATTGTAATTAATCCAAGAATTTGCATTTATTTGAGCCTTTCCAATAAACATAGAAGACGACAAAATTGCAAAAATAGCAAATCTTAAGAATTTATGTTTAAACATATTAAAAATTTTTATACAAATATATTAAAAATTATTATATCATTTTCATAATAATTAAAATAAACAATAATTCTTTTGAAATACTACAACAAAAATTTCTTATTCTTTTTAGTCTTCTACAAATTCTTCTATAGTTTTTTCATCTACAGCTATTCTTCCGAAAATTTTTTATGATTCATTTTGCTTATTTTCTTTTGAAATGTCAATAATAATGATGGCAATAGTACAATGTTAGAAAACATTGCTATAAACATAGCGCATGTAGCTAAAACTCCTAAGGCTATCGTTCCTCCAAAACTAGAAAATGCAAAAATCATAAATCCACAAATTAGAATTATTGAAGTATATATCATACTCTGTCCGGTTTCATGTAATGCAGAACGTACAGAATTAGCCAAATTCCAATTTTGAATTTTCAATTCTTGTCTAAATCTTGACAAATAATGAATAGTGTCATCTACTGAAATTCCGAAAATAATACCAAAAACTAAAATAGTTGAAGGTTTAATTGGAATATGGAAAAATCCCATTATACCGGCAGTAACTATCATTGGAATTAAATTTGGTAATATTGATATTAAAACTATTCGCGGCGAACGAAACATCCAAAACATAAATCCAATAATGAGGATTATTGCCAATATTAAACTTGATAATAAATTTGAGGTCAAATAGGTATTGCTTACGAAATACATTATTGTTGAGCCTGTTATAAAAGTATTATATTGGTCTGCCGGAAAAACTTCGCTAATATCTTTTTTGATTTTTGGTAAAAATTCTTCCATTCTGTCTGTGCCTATATCTGCAACATTTACACTTATACGTGTGATTCTTCTCGTGCTATCAATAAATTTACTTGTTAAATCATTATTAAATTTAGGAAGACGACTTAATATTGTTTCATATGTTTTGGCATTAGGTGGTAATTTGTAGTTTTCAGGATTTCCTTTACTGTAGCCTTGATACAAAAATTTAGCAAAATTAGCAACAGACATAGATTTTGACAAAATCGGATATTTTTCCAGACGAACTTGTAAAGAGTCTATTTTTTCTATTTCATTAACCATAGATAAGCCACTTGTTAAACTATCCTTAGATTCTATAACAATTTCTAATGGAAAAGCTCCTTGAAAATGATTTTCTAAAAATTTCAAATCTTTATATAAAATGTGGTCATGTTTTACATCGTCTAAAATATAACCGGATCGAGCTATCTTTGTAATTCCGAATATTGATAATATCAAAATTATACCAAAAGTAATATAAGCATATTTTCTTTTGTTAAAAACAATTTTAATAATCTTATCTACTATTCTTTTTGTAGATTTACCTTCAATTCGTTGTACATAATTCTCCGTAGGTAATTTAAAATAGCTGAAAAATCCCGGAATTATTATTAAAGAAGATAAGAAAATGCAGATTATTCCGACAGAAGCTATAATTCCAAATTCAACAAGATAAGTATTTCGTGTTACAACAAAAGTGAAAAATCCTGCTGCTGTTGTTATATTTGTAACTGCTACTGCTGCGCCAGTCATAGAAATCACACGCTGTAAAGATAAAGTCTTGTTTCCATGACTTCGAAGCTCACAAAAAAATTTATTAATTAAATATACTGAATTTGGAATTCCTATAACAATAAGTAAAGGAGGAATCATTGCTGTAAGAATTGTAATTTTATAGTCTAATATACCCATTAATCCAACAGAACACGAAATCGAAAAACCGACAACAAGCAATGTAAGTAAAACTACTTTAATTGACCTGAAAAATATTAATAAAATTATTATACAAATTATTGAAGCTAAAACCGTAAACAATATAATTTCATGTTTTGTTTCAACCATTATTACCGAACGAATATGTGGATGTCCTGAAATATGAATCTTTACATTGTTTTCTTTAGAAAAATCACCTACCAATTTATTAATTTCTTTATCAACGGGAATTCTATCTGCGGTATTAATGATTTCTTTGGCTACTGTAATCATTAATAAGTATGTGTTTTTTTCATTATTGTAAAGTAAATTTTGATAAAATGGTAATTTAAAAAATTCATTCTTCAAACTATCTAACTCTTCTTTATTCTGTATCTTTTGGGGGAATATTCTATATGTTTCAAATTCTCTCTTTTTTTTATTTTCTACGGTATCTTCAAAAGTTTTCATTCGCAAACTAATAGCATCACTTACTGTCATCACATTTGTTACATGTTCAACTTTTTTCAAATCTTGGCATAAAGAAATTAAATTATTAAATTTCTCAACTTCAAAAAATGAAGAATCTTCAAATCCGACTATTATTCCTGTTGCTTCATCTCCAAAAATTGATTTGAATTTAAGATTATCGGTATATGCAGCGTCTGACTCCGAAAGCATATTTGTATAACGATAATCCATTTCTACTTTCTGCATTTCATATACCATAAAACCAATTATTAAGCCCAATCCTATCAATAAATATAGCTTCTTCCTTAATATAAAAACAGCAATTTTATTCCACATTATTAATATAATTTCAAACTACAAAATTACCACTTTTATCTCATTTTTTAAAATAATAAATCCTATTTTAAAACATAAACAATTAAATTGATATTAATCTGATGAATAGGTCATGATTTCTTTAGTGATTAATTACTTTATATAGTTAATAAAATTGAAAATAAACAGGAAAATATTAATATTTTTTTCAAAAAAAATATTCAAAAAAAATTTTTTTATTTTGTAAATTAAGAAAATATGGCTAACTTTGATATTGTATTTATTAACAATTTAAAGTTTAATAAACGATTAAAAAACAATTGTTTATTAATTTTTCAACCAAAAAAAAAAAATTTTTTTGTACATTTTTAGAAATTGCTGATAAATTTTGACTTGAAAATTTAAAAAATATAATAAAAAAAATGAAAGATTTACAAATTGTCTGGGGGAAATGTCTTGAAAAATTCAGAGATAATATTCATGAAAACAGTTATAAACAATGGTTTGAGCCAATCATTCCCATATCGTTAATTCAAGACGGTCGAGGAATTTACACTTTAACAATCGAAGTCCCAAGTCATTTCTATTATGAATTTATTGAAGAACGATTCAGTGACATTATGGAGAAAACTCTAAATTCTGTTATTGCTCCTTTCACTCGTTTGGAATATTCTATACAAATTATTAATAACGAAAACGGACAATCTATAAAGACTACTGTTCCTCAAAATTTTAAAACTGAAAATAACCGTCCTATTAATATTCCTATTGATGAATCAAAACCAAAAAATCCCTATATTATTCCGGGTTTAGATAAATATCAAATCCATTCTTATCTGAATGCAAATTTGAATTTTGAAAATCTTGTCGAAGGTGAATGTAATCGTCTTGGAAGAAGTGTTGGTTTAGCTATTACTCAATCTCCGGGGAATAATTCCTATAATCCATTCTTTATTTTTGGAAAATCAGGATACGGAAAAACTCATCTCCTTCATGCTATCGGTAACCAAACAAAAAAAATATTTCCTGCAAAAAATGTTCTATATCTTGACACAAAAAAATTTGAAACAAGTTTTACCGACCATGTCAAAAACAATTGCAGAAATGATTTCATGAATTTCTTCCAATTAATTGACGTTTTAATAATGGATGATATTCAATTTTTATCTTCCAAAGATAAAACTCAAGAAGCTTTCTTTCATATTTTTAACCAATTACAGACTCAACAAAAACAAATTATTATTTCTTGCGACAAAAATCTTAAAGAAATTGAAGGTTTGGACGAACGATTAGTTTCGCGTTTCCGTTGGGGAATTACTGCCGAACTTGGTCAGCCTGAATATAACACCAGATTGGAAATAATCAAACAACAAGCTAAAAAAGATGGATTAACCAATGAAATGGAACTTGAAGAAAGTATCTATGAATTTATTGCTGCTAACGCAACTAATCCTCGTGAAATGCTTGGCGTTTTAAATTCTATTTTAGCAACTGCAAATCTTGAACACAAAAAAATCACTCTTGATATTGCTAAAGAGATTACTCAAAAAATTATTAAAAATTCTGAAAAAAATATTACGATTGATTACATCTTTAATTATGTCGCTAACTATCTAATAATTAGTCCGGAAGCTATTAAAGGCAATTCCAGAAAAAAAGAAGTTGTTACAGCTCGTCATATCATAATGTATTTTGCTAAAAAATATACAAAACTTTCTCTTCAAGAAATAGGTTTTCTTATAGGTAATAAGGATCATGCAACTGTTATTCACGCTCAGAAAAAAATAACAGATCACATGGAAACTGACAAACAATTTAAAAAAGATATTGAAACAATCGAAAAAAAATTCATTTCTTAAATAGACCAAGGGGAACGGGACGAATTGAAAATGGAGAATTGAAAATGGAAAATGGACGAACAGAAACTCCGTAGGAATTAATTGTTTATAAAAAAGAAAAATTTCCTCAACAACGCCTCCGAAGTGGGTCGAACTAATAATAAATTTTATATCAAATAATCTAATTTGTTAATTTTGAAAATAATGTTAATTTTGTAAAAAAACATAAATTACTCACTACTAATATCTACTTAAATGTTTTGGCTAATCCTTTCAATATTATCTGTTTCCGGTTTATTCATAATGTTCAAAATTATTGATAAAACAAATACTCCTTTGATTAATGCACTAGTAATTAACTATTTAGTTGCAACTATAATAGGTTTTATTTACACCAAAAGTTTTAATCTTTCTGAAATCATTTTTTCAGATTGGTTTTTCGCCGGAGTTTTTATAGGAATATTATTTATCGTTACTTTTTTTATTTTAGGTTTATCCACAAATAAAATAGGTATTTCAATTTCAACCGTTGCAAGTAAAATGTCTGTGATTGTTACTATATTGTTTTCAGTCTTTGCGTTTCATGAAAATATTTCTGTATTAAAAATAATTTCAATAATTTTTTCAATAATAGCCGTTTTCTTTTGTATCTACAAACCAAATAAAGAAAAACAAAAAACAAAAAAAATATTTATCTTTTTACCAATCATTTTATTTCTAGGAATGGGAACTGTTGATAGTTTGGTAGTATTTTCTAAAGAAACTTTTCCGGAACTCCAAGATAATTTTATTGCCGCAAAATTTACTTCTACCGCCTTCGGCGTATCTTTTATTACAGGACTTTTTTATACCTTTATAAAACCAAAACTTTTAAAAAATTATCTAAAAAAAGAAACTTTAATTTTTGGCACAATTTTGGGACTTATAAATTTCGGTTCCATTTACTTCGTTATAAGAACTTTAAATGCTAACATAACCGATAATTCTATTATTTACGGAATTGTAAATATTAGTTGTGTGGCAATTTCCGTTTTAATTGGAAAAATATTTTTTAAAGAAAGACTAACAGCATTAAACTATATCGGAATTTCATTATCTGTTATAACTTTAATTCTTTTAAATTTTAGTTAGCATGGAAAACGATACTTATAAAACCATTGAAGGTATAAGTAAAGGATTTTTTTCGGAAAAAGGTAGCAAATTTTATGCTTTTGCTTATAATGTTGAAAATGAACAACAAGTTAAAGAAAGAATTTCAGAATTAAAAAAAACATACTTTGATGCAAAACATTTAGTATATGCTTTTATAATAGGTGTAGAAAAAAAAATTTTCCGTTACAGTGATGATGGAGAACCTGCAAACAGTTCCGGAACTCCCGTTTTTGGACAAATACGATCGTCTAATTTAACTAATATTCTCGTTGTTGTAATACGCTATTTTGGAGGAACAAAATTAGGTATTCCCGGTTTAATCAACGCTTATAAATCTGCGACCTTTCAAGCTCTGTCCGAAGCTACTATTGTTGAAAAAACAGTTAATGTCTTTTTTTCACTTGTATTTTCTTACGAAAAACTTAATTTTGTACAAAATACTATACAATTTTTTAAAGCAGAAATAGTAAAACAAAATTTTGAAACAAATTGTTCGTTTATAATTAAAGTACGCAAATCTCTTGAAAATATTTTTTTTCAGGAATTTTTAAAAAACGATAAAATAAAGATTGAATATGTGGAAGAAATTTGCAAAATTAATACTTAATATTTGGAGATGGAAACGTTCTGAATTTCCGAACATAAGAAAAGCTATAATCATTATGGCTCCTCATACCAGTATTTTTGATTTCGTATGGGGGAAATTGTATTTCATGTCTTTTGGATTAAAGCCAATTATTTTGATTAAAAAAGAAATTTTTTTCTGGCCGCTTAGCCCAATTCTAAAAGTAATTGGAGGAGTACCCGTTGACCGTGGGAAAAAAACCGGAATTACAGAAACTGCTATTGAAATATTTAACACTAATGAGAATTTCCTTTTAGTCATTACTCCCGAAGGAACTCGCAAAAAAACTAAATATTGGAAAAAAGGTTTTGCCAGAATTGCTAAAACTACTAATGTTCCGGTAATTCTTGGTTATATTGATTATAAAAAACATGAAATGGGAGTTCTTGACGTTTGTAGAATAAAAGAAAATGAAGATATTTTAGATTTTATTGAAAATATAAAAAAACACTACCTTAATTTTACTGAAAGTGGTTTAAGAAAAAATAAATTTACGACAGGATATGAATAATACCACTCTTCAAAGATACAAAGAAATTTAAAAAAATCATTAGTTAAATTAACATATAAAAAAATTTAATCAAATTATTAAAAAATATTATAATTTTGTAAAAAACATTAAATATCAAATGAAAAATAATTTGATAAAAAATATTCTATTATTAATTTTTCTTACAGTCTTCGTCGGACTTAGTATTTCTTTAAAATCACAATCAAAAAAAGATCTCGAAAATGAGAAGAAAAAAACTCTTAATGAAATTGAATACACTAATAAATTATTAGATACAACAAAAAATAAAGAAAAAGAAAGTATAAATAAATTAACAATTCTAAATAAAAAAATTAATAATAGGAAAAAATTAATTTCACAAATTAACAAAGAAGTAGAATTAACCAACGAGAGAATCGCTAATTATGAATTAGTAATATCTTATATGGAAGAAGATTTAGAATATTTATCTGTAAGTTACGCTAATTTAATAAAATCATCTTGGAAAAACAAAAATAAACAACACGCTTTAATGTTTCTTCTTGCATCAAATGATGTTAATCAAAGCTATTTACGTTTAAAATACATACAGCAATTATCTTTAATCAGAAAACATCAATTATTAGCAATAAAATCTATAAAACCACTATTGGAAGAAAGTAAAAATAAAGCAAAAACAGAAAAAGAATTAAAAGAGATTTTACTTGTAGAACAGGAAGGAGCGAAAAAAGATTTACAATATGAACAGCAAGAAAAACAAAAAACCATAGTAAATCTTCAAAATAAAGGAAAAGACCTTGAAAAAAAATTAAAAGAACAACAGCAACAATTGCAAAAACTCAACAAACAAATTGAGAAACTCATAGCAGAAGAAGCTGCAAAAGCAACGAAAAACAGTAAAGGCGAAATAGAATTAACGCCCGCTGAAAAAACTATAAATAAAAATTTTGGAAATAATAAAGGAAATTTAGGCTGGCCGGTAGAAAGAGGAATAATAACAAGTTATTTTGGGTCACAACCTCATCCTGTTTTAAAAAATGTGACAATCGACAACAAAGGTATTGATATTCAGACAACAGAAGGAAGTAATGCTTTGGCAATTTTTGAAGGAGAAGTTACAAAAGTCTTTTCACTACCCGGAATGCACAAAATAGTTTTAATAAAACATGGAGAATATTTCACTGTTTATACAAATTTAGAAAGCGCTGAAGTAAGCGAAGGAAGCAAAGTTTCTTCAAAACAAATTTTAGGGAAAATTGTTACCGACAAAACAGAAAATAAGACCATGTTACACTTTGAAATATGGTATGGCTCTTATACACAAAATCCATCTTTGTGGTTAGCTAAATAAATAATAGTCAGAAAACATCTTTACTACTAAAGCTAATTATTTGTAATACATCGGATTAAATAAAATTATAGACAACCTAATTAGGTTACTTAAATAATTTTGTTAATTACCTGTATTACATTCAGTTATATTATTTAACTACCTAAAATGTGCGGAGTTAGGGCTTGAATCAATTGTTTGTGTTTTTAGACTTTGTGAAAATTTGCCATTTTTATTTGTTTTTTTGAAATAATACCAAAACGCTGTCAAATTAGTAAATAATATTATTTTTAAAAATACAAAGACTGATTTAATTTTATAAGAAGTACAACAAAGCAATATTCAAATTGTTACAGTTTTGAATAGAGTCGAACTAAATTTGCGAATTTAAAAATATCATTTGTTAATTCTAAAAAAAATCATTAATTTTGTGGAAAAATATTACTTTTTAATTCTTTATTTTCTTAACTTCACCTAAAATACTAAATTTCTAATATACTATATTACCATAAATCTAAAAATAAAAATAAATATGAAATTATCAGAAATTATAGAAAAATTAAATTTACAAGTAATAGTAAATTACACAAAAGATATTGAAGTAAATGATGCGTATGTGTCTGATTTGCTTAGTGATGTAATGGGAAATTCAAAAGCGGGACAGATTTGGATTACAATGCAAACACACAAAAATGTTGCAGGAATTGCTTCATTGAAAGACTTAGCCGCGATAATCATTATTTCAAATGGAAAACCAGAAGAAGATGTTATAAACTTTGCGAAAGATGAAGAAGTTTGTATTTTATCTACAACTGACGCTTGTTTTGAAGTTGCGGGGAAATTATATAAATTAATTAAATAATATAAAGTGATTTCCATGAATATTTTCACCAAGTCCCGCAGGGGCGATACTTTATTATCCGTAGGTTGCAAGCTACGGATTAAGAGTCAAAAATCATGAAAATCAAAGCAGATTTACATATTCATACGGTTTTATCGCCGTGTGGTGATATTGAAATGAGCCCTATAAATATTGTAAATAGAGCTAAGGAATTGAAAATTAATGTATTAGGAATTACAGACCATAATTCAACTTTAAATTCGGTAGTTACATCAAAAATTGCAGAAAAAGAAAATATTTTCGTCCTTTGTGGTGCGGAAGTAACAACAAGTGAAGAAGTGCACTGTCTATGTTTTATGCCAAATTTTGATGTTCTTTCAGATTTTCAATTGTTTTTGGAATCAAAAGTTATTTTTTTTAAAAATAATCCTGATAAATTTGGCTATCAATTTGTAGTTGATGAAGAAGAAAATATTATTGATGAAATTGATTATCTACTGATTAATTCATTAAATTTATCAATTAACGAGCTTCAAAAAAAAGTAGAAGAATTAAACGGAATATTCATTCCTGCACACGTGGATAAAAAAGATACTAGTTTAAGCTCACAATTAGGGTTTATTCCTCCTGATTTAAAATTCGATGCTTTAGAATTAAGCCCATTCGCTTTCAAAAATAATTTTTTTGACAAGTTTTCTTGGTTTAAAGGATATAACTATATTACAGATTCTGACGCTCATTTTGTGCAAGATATAGGTAAAGTTTTTAATGAATTTGAAATCGAAGAAATTAATTTTGAAAATATAAAAAAAACTATTAAGAAAGGAATAAATATTGAAAACTATTGATTTACATTTTATTGACATTCTTCATAATTCAATTCGTGCAAAAGCAACGAAAATAATTATTTCTATTGAAGATAATTTTGAAAAAAACATTTTTTCTATCAAAATAATTGATAACGGTTGTGGAATTGACGAAGAAACTCTAAATTCAATTACAAATACTTTTTATTCATCAAGAAAAGAGCGAAAAATTGGAATGGGAATTGCGTTATTAAAATATCATTCGGAACTTACAGGAGGAAATTTTGAAATAAAATCCGAACTTGGAAAAGGAACAGAAATTTCTGCATTGTTTGTGCCTAATAATATTGATATGCAGCCACTTGGAGATTTAGCTGATGTATTCGCCAATTTTATTTGCCAATATAATGATATAGAATTTGAATTATCATATAATCTTGATAATGAGTTATTTGAACTAACAACGTCTGATATAAAAGAAGTATTTGAAGGAATTGAATTAAATAATTTTGAGATAATACAAAATCTCAAAGAATTGATAAAATCGAATATTTGTAGAAATTAATGGTTTAGTGATTAATAAATGTGAGATAAAAAATGACGAAACCTGAAGCTCCTTTTCATTATAAGATTTCAGATTTTATAGTGCTATGGAATACTTGTTAACATGAGTATTTTTACAATACAAAAATAACATGTTTTTTGAAAATCACAATTTTCCTATAAAATCTTTCGTGTACATAAAAAAATTAAATTTTAATTTTCAAAATTGTTTAATTTTCATTATTTTTGCATAAAAAAATATAATACCATGGCAATAGTAAAACCATTTAAAGGCTTACGCCCACCAAAAGAAATTGTAGAAAAAGTAACATGTCTTCCATACGATGTTATGAATAGTGAAGAGGCTACTCAAATGGCAGAAGGTAAAAAAGAATCTTTATTACATGTAACTCGTGCCGAAATAGATTTGCCTGCAGGAACTGATGTTCACAGTGAAATAGTTTATGAAAAAGCAGTAGCAAATTTTAAAAAAATGCAAGGAAATGGTTGGCTAGTTGATGAAGATAAAGCAAAATTTTATATTTATGCTCAAACAATGGACAGTCGTACTCAATATGGAATTGTTGGCTGTGCTTTTTGTGAAGATTATTTCAATGGAGTAATAAAAAAACACGAATTAACACGTACCGACAAAGAGGAAGATCGTATGATATTAACTCGTTATACGAATGCTAATATAGAACCGGTATTTTTTTCTTACAAAGCCGTCCCTGAAATTGACGAAATTGTAAATAATATCGTAAAAAATAAAGCAGATTATGATTTTGTTGCAGAAGATGGTTTTGGTCATCATTTTTGGGTAATTAACGATGATATTACAAATAAAAGAATCGAAGAACTTTTTGCAACAAAAGTACCTTATACCTATGTTGCAGACGGACATCATAGAACAGCAGCCGCAAGTCGTATCGGTCTAGAAAGAAAACAACAAAATCCAAATCATACCGGAAATGAAGAATATAATTATTTTATGGCAGTTCATTTTCCTGATTCACAATTAAAAATTATTGATTATAACAGAGTTGTAAAAGATTTGAATGGATTATCAAAGGAAGATTTCTTAAATAAATTAATCGAAAAATTCGTTGTTCAAGATATGGGAACAGAAATTTACAAACCATGTTCGTTGCATGAATTTAGCATGTATATTGACGGACATTGGTATAAATTAAATGCTAAAGCAGGGACATATAATGACAACGACCCATTGGAAGTTTTAGATGTGAATGTTTTATCAAATCATGTTTTAAATAAAATTTTAGGAATTGAAGATTTGAGAACGAGTAAACGCATTGATTTTGTTGGTGGAATTAGAGGATTAGGCGAGCTTCAGAAACGAGTAGATAAGGGCGAAATGAAAGTTGCATTTGCACTTTATCCTGTTTCTATGGATCAATTAATTAATATTGCGGATTCTGGAAATATTATGCCTCCAAAAACTACTTGGTTTGAACCGAAACTTCGTTCGGGTTTCGTAATTCATAAAATATAATTGTAATTAATATTAATTAATTTTGCAAAGATTAATTT
Organism: Bacteroidales bacterium; assembly: GCA_031284905.1. GTDB lineage: Bacteria > Bacteroidota > Bacteroidia > Bacteroidales > ML635J-15 > Bact-19. The sequence goes on along the minus strand of JAITXI010000029.1, from coordinate 7,778 downwards.
AATTTTTTTTCATATTTTGTTCGAGTCGTTGTTATGGCGACTCTTTTTTTTGATATATAATACCAAATATAAATTTATTTCTATCTAAATTTGGTGGATTAAAATTGATTATTTAATTTTGCCGATTAATCACGACTAGGCTAAAGCCTTCGTGGAGCGAAGCGTAACAACGGCGTTAGTCCTCGTGTAGCAAAGCGTAACAACAGCGTTGCCCTCATGGAGCGAAGCGTAACAATCATAAATCGTTATTTATTGTCTAAATAGATTTACTTTTCCTTTTTTTGTTGTTGCTTTGTTTGAAAAATCCACTGTTTTTATTTCCCAAAAATAAACTCCGGCAACTACGTCTGCTCCGTCATTGTTTATTTTTCCATTCCATTGTTCGTTGATGTTTCGCGTAGAAAATATTTTATTTCCTTGCATGTCGGAGATGTTAAACGTAAATTGTTGAAAATCAAGATTTTCTCCAATAGGTCCGAACATAGAATTAATTCCGTCCGAATTGGCAATAAAAGCAGTTGGTAAATAAAACACTTGTTCGTTTCTTATTATAATATTTTCTTTGGCGGTACTTACACAACCCCATTTATTTGTAATTTTCAAATAAATATTATATTTCCCTTCTTTTTCAAAATAATATTCAATATTATTGTCATAAAATCTATCGTTATTTATTGTCCATTCAATTTCGGTTGCATTTGCATTTTCTATAGCGAATAAATAATTGTTTTTTGAATTTGTATATTCAATTTTGGCAATTTCAGGAGAATTTAATATTATTGTCGGTAAGTTTTCTGTTTTTATTACAAAATTATTTACAGAAACAGCAACTGTGGGCTCAAAAGTTCCTTGTTTGTTATAAATATATTCAACTTTTGAACCGGATATTTTTTTGTTATCGTCTGTATTCCAATAAATTTTGCAATTTTCAGGGACGTTTGAAGCTGAAAATACTACTTTTGCAGGAGTACAATTTTCAGTTTGTTCAATTTTGAAAATAATATTATCAATGTTTGGTTCTGTTATGTTAGATTTTGTGAACTTTTCAGGATTGTTGTTTTCAGTTTTATCTTCGTTAGTTATTTGTGTGCTTTTTATTTCAACATTATTTTGAATTTGTTGTGAATTGACATTTGAAACATTTTCTTTAATACTTATATTATTATTATTAATAGTATTGTTTGAAAATAGTGTTGAATTATTATTATTGTTAGTAGAAATTATTTTTTTATTTTCGATATTGTTTGATGATGTTTCTGAAACAACATTAATATTGTTTTTATTATTTCCCGATATTATGTTATTAATAGGTATGTTTTGTGAAATAAAACTTTGCTTATTATTATTGTTTATAATATAATATCCGGCAATTATGGAGGAAATAATAATTAATCCGGAAAACGAACTGATGATAGTTTTCTTCAAAATAGAAGATTTAGGTTTTGGAAGTTTTTTTTCTAATTCTAACCAATCGTTTTCATTATATTCGGGAGAATATTTTGATAATATTTCTTTTATATTTTCTAATTTTTTCATTTCTTTTCGTATTTTTCTAAATATAAATTTTTTAAATTCACTTTAGCTCTGGCAACATTTGATTTTGAGGTGCCTATGCTTATATTTAATATTTCTGAAATTTCTTTATGAGATAAATCTTCTATGTAATACATGTTAAAAATTGTACGATATACCGGAGTTAATTCTTGGAGTAATTCAATCAATTTTTCTGCTGTAATAATATCTTCATTAAGACTTTCTAAAATTGTATCAGAATCGTCTTTGAAATTCATTAAAGCATATTCATTTTCATTTGTAAATCTTAACTTTTTCTTTTCGTTAAAATAATCAATACTATTATTGACAAAAATTTTTCGCATCCAACCTTCAATTGGACCGGAAAAATTGTAAGAATCAAGCTTCGAAAAAATTTTCAAATAACCATCTTGCAATAAATCTTTTGCTTCATCGGTATCTTTTGAATATCTCATACAAATTTTCAACATTTTACTATACGTTAACTTATACAGAATATGTTGATACTGCCTTTCTTCTTTCTTACAGCCTTCGATAATCGTAACAACATCATCCATATTATTTAAATCCATATTATTTTCACTTCACTTTTTATTAGACACAAAATTATTAAAAAGGTTGCGTTTTTCCTAATTTTTTTTTGAAAAAGAGGTTTTTGTATGAATGGATGAGTGGATTAATATGAAACGGATTAATGTGTTTTAAAATTTAGTTTCCTGTGAATAAAAAATCATAAATAATTGTTAATATTTTGTTAATAAAAAAAATATTAATAAAATTATAAAATTATTTAAGCTATTATTTGTATTAATATCAATTATTTAGTATTATTATTTAGTATTTAATAGTTAATTAACTTTTTAACTTTTTTTTGTTTATAACTTTTATATTGTTAATAAAATTTTTTACTTTTTCTTACATATTTTTGTTTTTTAAAATTTAGCTTAATTATTTAAAGAAATGAAAAAAAGTGATTTTCTACTAAAATTTTACGTCTTTTTGACGCTGTTTTTCTTGAGTATTTCCTCTTTTTCTCAAATTGTTGAGATTAATGGAAATCAGCCTGAAAATTATTCCGAAGATCCTGATATTTTTAATGCAGATTGTCCTAGAGATATTATTAGTTTTATCATGCCCGGACAAATACAAAACTCAGAGATTTTTCCAATTGTACATAGGGTTTATGTTTATATGCCTTATGGTTCTGATTTAACTAATTTAATTCCAATTATTGCCGTATCACCGGGTGCTACAATAAATTATAATGGAGTTCCGAGAAATTTTTCGTCTGAAGTTATTTATTCGGTTTCTCTTGATGGTTGTCCCGGTTTAACTTGGAAAATTTATGTTTTTATTCAACCTAATGTAGTTACTATAAGTGGCGGAGGCGAATTTTGTGGTTCTGCTGCTTTAACAGCTTCGGGAGGAGAAGGAGGACATATTTATTGGCAAAATAATATTTCTAATAACGAAGATGTAGATATTTCCGAGACTTCTGTAACTGTCTATGAATCGGGAACATATTATTTTCGTTCTTTAAGCGAGGATGATATTTGGGGTCCGGAAGGTTCTGTTTATGTAAATATTCATCCTAATCCGGTTGTTACTATTAATAATAATAATGGTACAAACCAATTAACTTGTTCTCGTACATCTATTAGTTTAACTGCTTACATAGAAAATTCCGCTTCTTATCATTGGAGTAGCGGACTTATGCAAAATGAAGATAATAATATTGTTGTATCTCCTAATACCTATTATGTAACTGCAACCGATAATATTGGTTGTACTGCTACTAATAGTATTGTAATAACTCAAGATATTACAGCACCAATTCCCGGTATTAATAATAATTCGGGTTTATATGAACTTACTTGTAATTTGACATCTATTTCTTTGACTGCTACCGGTGGTGCAACTTATAATTGGAGTAATGGTTTAGGTACAAATCCTAACGTATCTATTTCATTACCAAATACTTATAATGTTACAGTGTCAGGATTTAATGGTTGTCAAAGTTATACTAATATAACTATTTATCAAAATATTACTCCTCCTACAATTCAATTTTCAAATAATTCAGGATCTGATGAATTGACTTGTAATTTGACAAGTATAACTTTAAATGCCTCCGGTGGAGCAAGTTATTTATGGAGTACAGGTGCAACAACAAATTCAATAAATGTTACAACTCCAAATACTTATAGTGTAACAGCAATCGGTGCAAATGGTTGTAGTTCGTCTGAAAGTGTTGGAAATATTGTAATTACTCAAAATATAAATATTCCAACTCCGGAAATTACAAATGTTTCAGGCTTAACGGAATTAACTTGTACAACAACTTCTATTTCATTAACAGCCATAGGTGGCGGAACTTATAATTGGAGTAACTCTTTAGGAACAAATCCAAATGTTAATATTACTTCTCAAGGTACTTATTATGTAACCGTAACCGGTGCAAATGGTTGTTCTTCATCAGCAAGTATTGCAAGTATAACAATTTCTCAAGATATAAATATACCAACTCCCGGAATTACAAATATGTCCGGTTCGGGAATATTAACATGTAATTTAACAAATATTAATTTAACAGCCACAGGCGGAGCAAATTATTTATGGAATACAGGTGCAACAACAAGTTCAATAAGTGTTTCAACTCCAAATACTTATTATGTAACCGTAACCGGTGCAAATGGTTGTTCTTCATCAGCAAGTATTGCAAGTGTAATAATTTCTCAAAATACAACTGCTCCTATAGCAAATATTTTAAATATATCAGCCAGTGAAAATGTATTAACTTGTGATTTGACCGGTATTAATTTAACAGCAGCCGGAGGAGATAGTTATATTTGGAGTACGGGAGCAACAACAAATTCAATAAATGTTACAATTCCTGCAACTTATACTGTAACAGCAATTGGAGCAAATGGTTGTTCTTCTTCCGGAAGTGTTGCAAGTATTGTAATTTCACAAAATATAAATGCCCCATCAGCAAATATTATTAGTTTATCTGATAATAACGATGAACTAACATGTAATTTAACAAGTATAACTTTAATGGCAAGCGGCGGAGTTTCATATATATGGAGTACCGGAGAAACTACAAATATAATAAATGTTACGACACCAAATACTTACAGTGTAACAGCAACCGGAGCAAATGGCTGTACTTCTTCAGAAAGTGTTGCAAGTATTGTAATTTCACAAAACATAATGCCACCAACAGCGGGAATAAATAATTTATCCGGAACTGTAGAACTTTCTTGCTCTCATTCACAAATTAATTTAGTTGCAACCGGAGGAGTTTCATATTTTTGGAATAATGCTTTGGGAACAAATGCTTCTGTCAGTGTTTATGTTGCAGGAACTTATACCGTTACAGTAACAGGTGCTAATGGATGTACAAGTTCAATAGCTACAACTATTATTCAAAATAGTTTTCCTCCGGATATTTCAATTTTAAATATAAGTACTAATAGTATTCTTACTTGTACAAATCAATTCATTGATTTAAGAGCTATCGGTGGTTCAAATTATTTATGGTCAACAGGACAAATAACCCCTGATATTACTGTTACTACACCCGGAATATATACAGTTATTTCTAATGGAGCAAATGGTTGTGTTGGAACTTATAGTATAGAAATAATCCAAAATATTAATTCTCCGATAGTTACAATTACTTCTACAAATGAAAATACGGTTTTAGATTGTAATAATACAAACATTATTTTGTCGGCAACCGGTGGAGTAACTTATACATGGAATACCGGAATGCCTGGTAATAAATTAAACGTTTCAACTCAAGGACAATATACAGTAACTGCTACCGGCAGTAATGGCTGTATGGCAACATCTACAATTACAATAACTCAAGATTTATCATCACCAAATGCTGTTTTGGCAAATCTATCAAATTCTAATGAAATTAATTGTAACCATTCATCGGTTACTTTGATAGCCGGCGGTGGAAGTTCTTATCATTGGAATACAGGTGTTGAAACTGCAGGTATCGTAATTTCAACTCCCGGAACTTATATTGTAACAGTTACAGGTGCTAATGGTTGTTCATCCGACCAAAGCGTTCTCAGTCAAGAAATTGTAAATAATTTTACCGAACCTCAAGTAGTTTTTGTAAATAATTCCGGAACCAATGTATTAACATGTGCAATAAATTCAATTTTTATTACGGCAGAAGGCGGAGTTTCTTATCTTTGGAATACAGGTTCAACTTCAAATCCTATTGAAATTACTGAACCCGGAACTTATTTTGTAACAGTTACAGGTGCTAATGGTTGTACTTCAGCTTCTTCGGTTGCTGATGCTATTGAAATTACTCAAATTTCAGAACTCCCGTTTGCTTTGATTAGTTCAAATAATACTGATATGGTTTTATCTTGTTATAATCAAAGTATAGAACTTTTTGCAGTTGGTGGAAATTCTTATAGTTGGTCAAATGGTATTAATTCACAATCAATTGAAATTCAGGAAGAAGGATTATATACCGTTACAGTTATGAATGAATTTGGCTGTACAAGTACATCTTCAATCGAAATTTCAAGAAATCCTTATCAATTAAATGTAGAATTAGGAGAAGATATTTATCATTGTGGTAACGGAGTTGAAAATATTTTCGTAACCGGTCAATATACTTCTTATGTTTGGTCTTTTGAAGGAAATGAAATTTCTCATTCCGATAGTTTTATGGCAACACAATCCGGTACTTATTTTTTAACCGTAAAAGATGAAAATGGTTGTTCTGCTACTGATGATATTAATGTAACTTTTGACCCAATTACCTTCTTACCGCTTTATACAACTCCATGTTCAAGTCAAAGAGTTAATGATGGAACAGCAACTATCTATTTTGATAGTTATGAAGGCGTTGAAATTTTATGGAGTACAGGAGAAACAACTCCGACAATTTTTTACTTAAAACCGGGAATTTATTATGTAACAATCACAAATCAGTATGGTTGTGAAATTGAAAATTCTGTAGAAGTTGGAGTTATATTAGGATTAGAAGAAGATTTTTATAATAATGTTTCAATTTATCCAAATCCGGCAAAAGATGTTCTTTATATGGATTTTGATTCGGAACTTCCCGATTTAATCGACATTTTTAATGATTTAGGTCAAAGAGTTGATAATATTTCTCCTTCTTATCAGCAAGTAAAAGTAAATGTAACTAATTATCATTCAGGTATGTATTTCGTGAATATGAAATATAAGAATGGTAAAATTGCAACTTATAAAGTAATAGTGGAGTAAATTTTTCATATATTAAGTGTTTGAAAAACTACCATTCGTGGTGGTTTTTTTTTGTAATAAATTGTTGACAGCAGGAATGTTCTATTACCGAATTATAAGACTTTAACAAATTTTTATTATTTTTTTCAATCAACTAATTTGTTTGCGTAACAAGGGGTATAAGATATTTGTAATCAGTGTAAAAATATTTTTTAATCTCATCAAAATATTTTTTTGTAAATAATTTAAAAAAAGTATATTTTTGCTTTCTGAAACTTCTGCAAAAGGGCAGAAATTAAATAAAGGATATTATGAGACATAAATTAAAAATTTATTTATTATCAGGCTTGCTTTTTTGTGGAGCCATGTACCAAACAAAAGCACAAAGCAGTGATACTTTGTATGTAAACAAGACAAACAATTTTGCCGTGTCCGATAATTTGGATAATATTTCCAAATTGACATTTTCGGCAACAGAAATGTTTGTGCATAAAAATTCGGGAGTACAAACATTTCTTATTTCAGAAATTAAAACAATTACATTTAATCGTTTGTTTGATGAACAAGAACTAATTGGAATTGCGTTAATGGAAGAAAATAAATTAATAGTTTATCCTAATCCGACAGATAATGCGATAACAATTGAAAGTAATGAAAATATCAAAGAAATAAGTGTTTTTGATATTATGGGAAGAATGTTGTTGCAAAGTAAGCAAAATTCGCAAACAGCAACAGTATCGTTAAGTAATTGTAAAGCAGGCGAATATTTTTTGCAAATAGTGAGTGAAAAAGGAGTAAATATAAGTAAAGTAATAAAAAAATAGAAATCATGAAAAGAATAATAATTTCAATAGTATTAATTTTAACAGCAGTATCTTTTTTGCCTGCTCAAACTAATTATTTAAAAGTATATAAAAATAATAGCGTTGTTTATCAAGAAGAAATTACGGCTATAGATAGTATAATATTTGTGTCTATAGAATATATAGAAGAAG
>JAITXI010000001.1 GCA_031284905.1 Bacteroidales bacterium | reverse complement strand
ATCTGAATTTTTCAAAACCTCCATTATTTTATTATCAACTTCGGCAAGCTGTTTGTCCAAATCGTCCGTAACTAATTTAACAGTTATATTCTTTTCATATTGTGAAATATTAGCTCCGTCTATCGTTTTAATCTTCTCGTCAAAATCTTTTCTTATCTTTTCTTTTTGCTCCTCAAAAGAAAGATAAATAGCTTTTAAATCGGTATATAGTTTTGTTTCTGAATTTAATCTATATTGATATGCGAAATCTGCTCTTCTTTTAATTATATCGTTTATTTCGGCAGTAAAATCAGCTTCGGTAGCCGTTGGGTTGAATTCTTTACCTTGTACCTGCCAATATGGATTTTCGATTTTCCACTTTATTTCTGCTGTTTTATTTAATTTGTCGATATAATCTTCTTTTAAATCTTCAATATCACGTAGCATAGCTTCAAATTTTCTTTCTATTTGTTGAAGTTGCATATTATAGTCTCCAGGATTATTTGAAAATTCAAGTTCAAAAATATCATCTAAAATTGTTTGATTTTGATTAATATTAAATTTAATCATTTCTTTTGCCAATTCCGACAATTGTTTGTTCAATTCTCTAATATTCTCTCCTGTTACTTTTGCGGTCTTATTCCATGCTTCTAAATGCTTTTCTGCATCTGCTATTATTTTGGTCTGCTTTTCCCATTCTTCACTACCTTTTTTGGTATCTGGCATATTTGCCCTTGCCTGTTCAGCATCTTTTTTGATATTTTCCCAATACTCTTTATTTTGAATAACTGTACGATTTTCTTCTGCTTGTGTTTGTGCTTTGCTATAACCTGTCAGTTGTGCTACAAGCGCCTCAACTACTCCTTTTTGAGCATTTAAAGCACTTGTAACTCTTTCTATTCCGTCATACCATAATCCTAAATTGCTTGCGCCAGAACCTAAACCGTCTGAAACAAATTCGGATAAAATAGAGTGGTTATCTTGAATATCTGATACTATTTTCCCAAGAAGTAATAATGATGCAGGATTTGAAATACTACCTGCCATGACTTTAGTCATGGCAGGTTGTTTATCTTTTAAAGAAGTTAATAAATCATCAAGCTCTTTCATTCTTTTTTGTCCAGATTTTATCTCAGAGCTTAATTCATCTAATTTTATTGATGAAATTTCTTTTGAAAATAATTTTGTTGCTCCTTCCAACCCGATAGATTTTATTTTCATAAAGTCCATATTTTTAAGTAATCCGGGATACAGTTCTTTAAGTTGGTTAAAAGCAGCAATCTGCTCCCATTGTGCAACAGTTTCATCATTAATAGTTTCGATATTTTTTTTAATGGCATCGGTGCGTTTGGCGACATTTTTTTCATATTCATACATTGAATTATTTAAGGCATCTTGAGCTTCTTTTTCGGCGTCAGTACTATCTCTTAATGCCCAATAAGTGCCTATTAAAGTTACTACTGCAGTTGCCAGCATTACATAAATATTTCCTTTTGATAAAGCAGAAGCTAATGCCTGTGTAGCTGTTTTAAGTTGTTTTTGCACAACGACCAATGCTGCTTGTGCGAGTGTCAATTGTTTTGTTGTAGCAATTTCTACCCCTACTTGCACTTGGCGTAATCTTTCAAGTACCATTAGAACCATTAAACCAGCTTTGTAAGTTCCGTAAGTTGATATTATAGTTACAATTATTTTTCCGACTTTTTCGTAATTATCAACTAATTTTCTTAATACGCTAACAGTATCATAAACTGCCCCTTGCGATTTTTCACCTATTTCGTTCATCATCTTTTCTGTGGCACTGGATAAATTAGACATTGCCCCAGCTAAGGTCTTACTTTGTTTTTCCAGCATGCCATAAAATTTTCCTCCTTCGGAAGCTGCATCAGCAAACGCCTCCTGTACCATTTCTACAGATATAGCACCTTCACCCATTTCTTTTTTTAGTTGTAAAATCGTTTTTCCTGTTTTTTCAGCTATATAACCTAAAGGGTTGAAACCTGCATTTATCATTTGCAATAAATCTTGACCCATTAATTTACCTGTAGAACTCATTTGAGAATAAGCTAATATCAACCTACTAAACTTATCGGCATTTGCCATTGAAATATCACCTATTTGTTTTAAAATAGGCATAACTTTTTCACTTTCAATATTAAATGAAAGTAGTGTTTGAGCGCCTTTTGCAAGAGGAGCCAACTCCATTGGGGTATTTGCCGCAAAGTCTTTAATTGAAGAAAACAATTCTTTAGATTTATCGGCATCTCCAACTAATACGTCAAATGAACTTTGAAGTGCTTGAATTTCAGCTCTTGTCGAAACAATAGATTTGATAAATGATACCACTCCCGCAACTCCAAATGAAATGCCAATAACGCTACCTATTCCGACAAGTTGTTCCTTTAATCCTTTGGTGGTACCCCCCAGACTTGTTAATTCTCTTGTTAGCTCTTTTGTGCTTTTTTGAGCCTGACTTGAAGTTGTTTTTTCAGTACTTGCAATCTCGGTGAGCTGTTTTTTTAAACTTTCAACTGATTTATTAAATTCGTCAGTAGATAATGTCGCTTTAAAAGCTAAACTACCATTTACATTTGTTGCCATAATTTTATAATTTTATCTAAATAATTCACGCTCAATTAACTCGTTATTTTCTTCATTGTCGGCATTAATAATTTTTTTATCCTTATCCTTATCCTTATCATCATTATCATAACTTGGTATAGATAAATTCAGCATTAACATATTTTCATAAGATAAATCATATAAAATATAATCTATTGGAAATCTAAAATATTTAACCAATCCACCTATCATACTCCAAATATTCAGTTGCTCGGTTTTTTCAAAAGGTTTACTTCGTTTAGGAATTGCATATTCGCAAAAAAAAAGTCTATTTTTTGCATTGATAAAATTTCTTTAAATATAATAAATAAATTATCTGCCGAAGTGTTATCTATTATATATTCCGTTAATTTATCTAATGTTTTATTTTTTGGTTTAAAAAATGATTTTATGTCCTTTTTATGTCCTTTTTTTATAATTTTTGCCCCTAATATCATTATTGCCAAAATACGCCCTAAAAACACTCCATTTTCGGCATTTGCTATTGTCTTGAAAATTATTTCATTATCGGTTTCATTCTTCAAATCTAATTTATCCATTTTTCCAATTTCTTCGGAAACTAATATCATCGTTCCAATTGTTGGAGGTGCTACTTTAAAAATTCTATCCAAAATAGTAATTTCCGTAAAATCTTGAAAAATCGTTTTTCCTACTAAATTTTTTAAATTATCGTTAAATTCTTGCATTTTATTTTTTATTTTAAAATATTACAAACAAATTGATTTTTAGTTATATCTATAAGACCTATTCTATTTTCAAATATTTTTACCGCACAAGGGCGCAGTGCTGTAAGTTTAATATTTTGATTAAATGATATTACATTTACACACCTTTCAGCATCTACATTTATATTTATTATTTTTTTATCTTTTTTAAAATTAAAGATAGCAAAATTTGTTTCTATTGTTTTACTCACAAAATTATTGTTAAAATATACGTTACAAAAGGTCTTTCTATCTTTTTCATTCATTTGTTCGACAATTTTAATCATTTCTTCTATTTTCCCTTTTGCTTTCAATTCTTTTAGAAAATTAAACGTTTGCGTATGAAAAAATAATTTTCCAAAATCGCTGTCAAATTTATTTTCAATATACTCACAAACATTATTTTCTCTTAAAAATTCAAATAATTTTTTCATTTTATCTCAAAAAAAATAAGGCAGGTAGATTTCCCACCCACCTTATTGGTTTATTTGTTAATCACTTCTTTTAATAATCACTAATCATTTGTCGGAACAGGATAAGGTTTTAAAATGTCGCCTGTTAATGGCTCAAGTCCTTCAAATGTATATTCCCACAAACCGCCGTCAGCAGCTGTCCATGTATCAACTATAGAAACTGCTGTTTTTTCCATTAAAAAACCTTTTGTGTTCGGATTTTCAGGCGTTAGTCTTATTGCATAATTATCGGTAATTATTCCATCATTATCTACAATTGGTTTTGTGGTATTTTGTTTATCAAATAATTGGCAAACAAAGGAATATTTATTTTTTGCATATTTAACATCTACAACTCCGCCACCTTCTTGGGTCGCTTCCACTTTATCGCCTTTTTCAGATGTTAATTGCGAGCTGTCTTGTTTTGGAACGTCAATTGTTGTAAATTATCCAATTGTTCCGTCAGCACTTACAGGTGCTATTTCAATAGTTGGTTTACCCCATGATAATATCATAATAATTTTTTTTAAATTGTTTTGAATTTTAATTTTATAATCACTATATTTTGTTGGATTTCTTGTAATTCAATAGTTTGAATAGTTTGAAAATTTGTCAATAAAAAATCACTCGTATTAGCAGTAATAAGCGTGTCTGTGAATTGTACAGCAAGTTGTTCTATTTCATCACAACGAGCAATATTTTTTCTTGAAGTGCCATCCTTTTGAAACACTTGCGGAATAAATATAGATATTTGAACTACTCCTGTTTGAATTTGCTCGGCGTTTGATGTAATAAAATTTATTTCTACGTCTTCCAATTTTGAATTTTTAGGACGTAATCCCGCACGATAACAAGAGCCATTTAAACTTGCCGTCATTTCACTTTCAACGACTAACCCTAAAATAAAATTTTCTATTTCTCCTGCTGTTTTCATTTTAATCCGAATAATTGATTTAACAAATATTGTGCCAGGATTTCTGCACCTGTTAAAACATTTCTGCCTGAAACATAATAGCCTGATTTTGATACATGCCCATTTTCAACAAAAAAAGCATAATTCATTCCTGCAACAACGGTTATTTGGTATCCTTTCGGGGAAATATCATAATCATATGGATTAATTATTCCTGTATTATTTACAATATCTCCATTATAAGAAATCATATAACCAATAGAATTACGCAAATTTCCTGTTTGGTCAGTATAGCTTCCATTTATACGAGCTTCATTTATACATAGCTCGCCCACATATTGCAAATAATAAATAATTTCCAAATGTAATTCATCATTTACATTTTGAAAATTTTTATTAATATCTTCCATATGAAAATCAGCTTTAATCATATTTTGCAATAATTTTAATTTGTTGGACGCTCTCTAATAACGTTACAGATAAAATAGTAAGAAAAATTATTTGTTCTGCTTTAATCAACTTTATTTTTCCTCCCTCAACTATTTCCGACATACTTATGCTATTAATATCAATCAATAATTCATATTCTCGCTTGTCATAATTATTGCCTTCGATTTTTGCCTGTAGATTTTCAGAGCGTTTTGTCGCCCTGCAATCAATTTGAACGCCCCAAGAACCGACAGGTTGTGTCGGTTCTACGGTTTGTTCTTGAAAACCAAAAATAAAAAAATGAATGTAAGAATTTGAAAATATCATGGATTATAGTTTATTTCCTTTATATCCAAAATTTGAAATTATTTTTTTAGGAGGTTCTAATTCTGAATAAATATCATCTGCAAGTTCTTTTAAATCATCTTGATTTTTTTCTAGTAATGAAAAATTAACATCGCTTTGAGATACTTTTGGAACATTACCTAACCATTTCATAATATCAGCTGTAGCAAGCAAATAAGCATTAGAATTAAGTATTTCGGAATTAACTTCCGAATTAATATCTAATCCTCGTTTAATTGCTACAACTTCAATTACAGCATTTGGAATTGGATATGTATTAATATTTTTTAAACTTTCAAGTATTGTCACTAAAAAAAATTTAAATAATTTATGAAATAGGTGTTAATTCGGTAATTGCAAGGATTATTTTTAAATAATCATCTTCCGACAATGAATTAATTATTTCTATTATTTGCGTATCAGTCGAATTTGTAGGAAATTTCACATTATTTTCCGTTAATATTCCCAATACGTCTGATTTTGTATATATATTTCCGTCAATAGTTATACTCTCATCTATCCCACCTTCTGGAGTTGAATCGGCAGTATCTACAACTATTCCTCCTTGTGTGTTCAAAATAAAAACATTTTGCGGATTTGCAATAATTGGAATTGCCATTGCTTGAGAACTTGTAAATTCCTGCAAAGGAGCATTTTCGCTAAACTTAATAAAATAAAATAGAGGTTCGACCAAAACTTTTATTATATACTATAGATTTATAATAAAAAAATCAGCTAATTAGTCCATATATTAGTCCATATATTAACTAATTAGCTGATTTTCAGTATAAGTTGCAGTCCGACGGGGAATCGAACCCCGGTTACAAGGATGAAAACCTTGCGTCCTAACCCCTAGACGACCGGACCGTTTTTGGAATTACATTTTGAGTTTGCAAAGGTAATATTTTTTTTTGAATAAAAAAAGTTTTTTATTTTTTATTTTACTTCCCAACGTTTTAATGTTGGTAATGAATTTTTTATTATTTTACGAGCTTCTTCTTCTGTCATTTTCCCATCTTCTGTCATATATTCAACGCAAATATTTATCATTTCTTCCATTGTTATATCAGGATTTGTAAAATGTCCGTTTTCAAAACAATATTTGCAATATTCCTCATTTATAGAACCATCTTTATTTGTTCCGTACATATCATCTGATAAAGGCATTCCACAACTTTGACAAATTGCCGGTATTGTTGCTGATGTTACAAATTCTGTAGAATCTTTAGGTTGATTTTCTTCCTGCTTATTGCCTTTTTGATTACAATTTACATTTAAAATTATTATACAAACTGATATAAAAATTATCTTTTTCATTTTTTTAAATATTTTTATAAAATTATTCTTCAAACATTTCTTCTGTTAATTCCATATTATGGAAAACATTTTGCACATCGTCATCATCTTCTAAAAAGTCTATAAGTTTCAAAACTGTTTTAGCTTCTGATGTTGGGATTGATTTTGTATCAGTTGGGATTCTTCGTAATTCTGCATTTGAAGAGTTAATTTTTAATTCTTCAAGTTTTTTGTTTAAATTACCAAAATCTTCTAATGCACATGTAACTGTTACATTTTCATCTTCTGTTTCAATATCTTCAGCTCCTGCATCAATTATTTCAAGTTCAAAATCATCAAAATTTTTAATTTCGGTTATAGGAATTTCAAAAACGCCTTTTCTTGTGAATAAGAAACTTAATGAACCGTTTGTCCCCAAACTTCCGCTAAAACGATTAAATGCAGAACGAACGCTTGAAACAGTCCTATTGTTATTATCCGATAAACATTCTACAAAAACGGCAATTCCATGTGGTGCATATCCTTCAAATGTAATTTCGCTGAAATTTGCTCCGTCTGTATCTCCTTTTTTGATTGCTCTTTCAATGTTGTCTTTTGGCATATTTACACCTTTAGCATTCTGGATTGCAATTCTTAATTTTGAATTATAATCGGAGTCAATTCCGCCACCTTCTTTTACTGCTATCGAAATTTCTTTTGCTAATTTTGAAAATATTTTTGAACGTTTAGCATCTATTGCTCCTTTTTTACGCTTAATTGTTGACCATTTATTGTGTCCTGACATACTAGTTTAAATTTTTATGTTTATTTTCACAAAATTATATTAGTTTTATGTTTTTGCCAAATATTTTTATAGAATTATTTATATTTTTTTTAATTCATTACTTTTTAACTCTTACACATTATAAATTTACATAATATTTATTTTTATAACTGCATAATTTTTGTTAATTTTGTAAAAAAAACAAAATGAAAAAAGTATTATTAGCAACAGAAAAACCGTTTTCTAAGGAAGCGTCTGATGAAATTGTAAAAATTGGTAAAAATGCCGGTTTGGATGTAGTATTATTAGAAAAATATTCTTCAAAAGATGAATTGTTAAATGCTGTTTCTGATGTCAATGCGATGATTATTAGAAGTGATGTAGCTGATAGAGAAGTTATTGAATGTGGTAAAAATTTGGAAATCATTGTCAGGGCTGGTGCCGGTTATGATAATATTGATTTAAAAGTTGCTACTGAAAAAAATATTATAGCAATGAATACTCCGGGTCAAAATTCTAATGCAGTTGCAGAATTGGCTTTCGGTATGATGGTGATGGTAGCTCGTGGAAATTATGACGGAAAAACAGGCACCGAACTTCGTGAGAAAAATTTAGGTTTGCATGCTTATGGAAACGTGGGAAAATATATGGCAAAAATTGCAAAAGGTTTTGGAATGAATGTTTTTGCTTTCGACCCATTTTTAAAAGATGAACAAATTGAGGTTGATGGAATTACTCCGGTACATTCTGTCGAAGAACTTTACGAAAAATGCCAATATATCTCTTTGCATATTCCTGCAAATGAAAAAACAAAAAAGTCTATTAATTATTCTTTAATATCTTCAATGCCTGCAAATGCAGTTTTAGTGAATACAGCAAGAAAAGAAGTCATTGATGAAGAAGGATTATTAAAAGTTATGGCAGAAAGAAAAGACGTGAAATATGTTTCTGACATAATTCCTGATAATTTTAATTTGTTTGAAGAAAATTTCAAAGGAAGATTTTTCTTTACACCTAAAAAAATGGGAGCACAAACCGAAGAAGCTAATGTAAATGCAGGTGTTGCAGCAATTAATCAAATTATTGATTTCTTTGAAAAAGGAGATATTAAATATAAAGTAAATTAAATTAAAATTTGATTTCGTAATATAAAATTATTATTTCGCAGATTCAGGTTACAAATGCAACTTTTTGATTTTTTAAAGATAATAAAAAAACTCATTAGGAGTTAAAATCCCAAATTTTTTCGGGACAGACGTATTTTATGGGGAGAAGCAAAAATAAAATCTAAAAAACAAGAACAAAATAAATAAAAATAATTAAATTTGTAATCAAAAAAAGCGATGGAAAATGAAATAATAACATAT
>JAITXI010000094.1 GCA_031284905.1 Bacteroidales bacterium | reverse complement strand
TATTTATTTGAAAATGAATATGTTATTGAAATTTAAAATACGAATACCTATTGCGTACTTTTATAAAATACGTAATTGCATTGTTTTGTTTTAACTGACTAATATTCATAATCTTACGTCACATATTACGTAAAATTGTGGGGAGTTAAGGCTTAAGGACAAGTTCGTCCGTTCCGTAATTCTATTTTCAATTAATTATAAATTGACACCAAAAGTTATCAACAAAGAATTATTAAAAACTTTTGGTCATAATTACCTGCAATACAGCATGTTGAATAATTATTGGCAACTTTTACTAAAAAAATGGGATAAAATGGGATAAAATGTTTTGAAATGGGAAAAATTCTTTGTATTTTTACATTCTAAATTAAAGCAAAAATGTTTGTAGGCGAATATATAGGTAAAGTTGATGAAAAAGGCAGGATTGTCATGCCTTTCCAACTTTTACGTCAATTGCCGGAAGAACAACAAAAAGAATCTTTCGTGATAAAAAAAGATATTTACGAAAATTGTTTATTGTTATTTCCTATAAACGAATGGAATAATCAAACTTCAATTCTAAAAAAAAGACTAAATCCTTTTAACAAAAAACATGATAAATTTTTAAAAGAATATTATCGAGGAACTGCTGAAATAATTCTTGACAAAAGTAATAGAATTTTAATCCCTAAACGTCTATTGGAATATTTAAAAAATAGCAATGATTTGATATTTGCTGCACAAGAAGGTAAAATTGCAATTTGGGCAAAAGATGTTTATGAAAAACAAGCCTTAAATGATCAAGAATTTGCGGAATTGGCGGAAGAAATTTTAGGTGGTGATTTTGGGTTTAACAAAGAATAAAATTTAATTGAAATGTATCATATACCCGTATTATTACAAGAAAGCGTTGCAGGTTTAAACATAAATCCTGACGGGATTTATGTTGACGCAACTTTCGGCGGCGGCGGACATTCAAAAGAAATTTTAAAACATCTTTCAAATAAAGGAAAACTTTTAGCAATAGACCAAGATATTGACGCTCAAAAAAACATTATTAAAGACAAAAAATTCCATCTAATTTTAGGAAATTTTAGATATTTGAAAAATTATCTTGATTATTATAAAATTAATGAAATTGATGGCATTTTAGCAGATTTAGGAATTTCTTCTCATCAAATTGATAAAAAAGAGAGGGGATTTTCGTTTCGTTTGGGCGGAATTATAGATATGAGAATGAACAACTCTATGAAACTTACGGCTGCCGAAATTCTAAATACTTATGAATATGAAAAAATTTATAACATCTTCAAAAAATATTGCGACATCCTAAATCCTGAAAAACTTACAACAAAAATTTTAGATTATCGCAATGAGAAAAAAATATACGATATCAATGAATTTATCGAATTAATAACTCCATTAGCTCCTAAATTTAATGAATTTAAGTATTTCGCTCAAGTTTTTCAAGCTCTTAGAATTGCTGTAAATGATGAAATGACTGCACTTGAAGATTTTTTAAACACAATTCCGAAAATTTTAAAACAAGGAGGCAGACTTTCAATAATTTCATATCATTCTCTCGAAGATTCTTTAGTGAAAAATTTAATAAAATTTGGAAATACTGTAAATGTTGATGAAATAAATTTATTTGGGTCAAAACCTAAATTGTTTAAATCAATAAATAAAAAATTAATTATTCCGGACGACAAAGAAATTAATAAAAATTCAAGATCTAAATCAGCAAAATTAAGAATCGCAGAAAGAATATGAAAGACTCGGGACAAATAAGGAATAAAATATTTGATTTGTTCATAAAACTATGGACAGGTGAAGTCTTAAGCGTTTTGAAGAAAAACCAATTATTTGTCGCCTTGATTGTTGGATTAGCAATGCTTTATACAGTAAATTCCACTCATGCTTCAAAACAAAAAAGACAAATTGTAAGAGCAACAAAAATTTCTGATTCTTTAAATGTAGAACTTACTGAATTACAAACAAAGACATCAACAAAATATAATATTAAAAATATTAAAGAAAACTTAAAATTATATGATTCTAATTTAGATAACTCAGATATTATTCCAAAAAAAATAAAATATTGTGAATAAAAGTAACTCTAAAATATTATGGAAAGTAGGATTAATTTACGGATTAATAATTATAGCTATTATTATTATTATTGTACGAATTTTTGTTTTACATTCATATAAACCCATAAAAGACAATTCTTTACAAGTAATCATTCCAAAAAGAGGTAGTATTTATTCATCTGATAAAAAAATTCTGGCAATTTCAATTCCATATTATGAAATCCAATTAAGTCCACATCACGCAACAGAAAAATACAAAAAAAATTTTGGAAAAGAAACAGAAAAATTTAAAAGCTATGAAGACAGTGTTTTATTCTTTAAAAGAGTGGATTCTTTAGCTGTATTTATAAATGAAATTTTTCCACAAAAAACATATCAAAAATATAAATCAGACCTCGAACGAGGTATAATAAACAAATCAAAATATTATTTACTTAATTCAAAGGCAAGTCAATCTCAATTTGCTAAAATTCAAGATTATTGTAAAAAAAGAGATTTTTTGAAAGGCAAATTTGTTTTATCAGCTAAAACAAAATACGAAAGGAATTATCCATTTGAAAATTTAGGGAAACGAACAATAGGAACTACAAACGAAATTCAAACTACAGTTTCCGATTCTGTACTTGATGATTTTTACACATTTAACATTAAAAAAATAAAAGGAGAAGCCGGACTTGAAGGCTATTTTGATTCATTATTAGGAGGAAATCCGGGAATAGATTTTTTTGAAAGAATAAGTAAAGAATCTTGGAAACCTTTAAAAGAATCAAAAGATGGTGCAGATTTATATTCATCAATTAATATTTTCATGCAAGAAATTATTGATTATGAATTAGAAAAACAATTAATAAATACTGATGCAGAATGGGGAACCGCAGTTTTAATGGAAGTTGAAACAGGAAAAGTAAGAGCTATCTCAAATTTAGAAAAAATTACAAAAAGAGACCCTATTACAAAAAAAATTATAAAAAACAAAAACGACAGTATCGAATATATTTATTCCGAAACAGTGAATTTTGCTGCCGGAAATGCTAGTAATAGAAAACAAAATTCAAGATTTCCAGACCCGGGTTCTACTTTCAAATTAGCATCTGTTATTGTAGCACTTGAAGATAGTGTCGTTACACCTGAAACTATTATTAATACCGAAAATGGAGAATACCAATTCTTTTCTGATAGTAAAAAAGTAGTAGATACAAAAAAAGGAGGGTACGGAAAAATTACAGTTCAACAAGCTTTTGAATATTCTTCTAATGTTGGAATTACTAAAATGATTTATTCTAATTACAGAACTCAAAGGAATAAATTTATTGAAGGTTTATATAAATTAAAATTAAACGAACCAATTGGGATTATGATTCCGGGAGAACGCAGTCCAAAAATTAAAAATGTCGGAGATGCAAGCTGGACTGCCGGTTCTTTTGTTCAAATTGCTTATGGATATGAATTAGAAAATATGTCGCCGTTACGACTTCTCACACTCTACAACGCAATTGCCAATAACGGCAAAATGGTTAAACCTATTTTTGCAGATTCTATCGTTCAAAATAAAAAAACTACACAAATTTTTAATGCCGAAATTATTTCAGCTGAAATTTGCTCACAAAAAACCATAAAATCTGTTCAAAAAATGCTGGAAGGTGTTGTCGAAAGAGGAACTGCTCATAGATATAAATCTGAAAATGTAAAATTTGCAGGGAAAACAGGAACAGCTCAAATTGATTATGCTCAATTAAAAGATAAAAAAGAAATGGGATATTATTGCTCTTTTGTTGGGTATTTCCCTGTAGAAAAACCCAAATATTCAATTTTCGTGGGAGTTTATCGTCCTCGAAAACATGGAAATGAAGGCAGTACAGTCGCTCTTCCGATTTTTAAAAGAATTATTGACAAAATAATTTCAACAAGTCCCGAATTTTATCAAAAAATCAATAACTATAATTCTATAAATATTATTCCAACGGCAAAAAAAGGAAATTTCTTTGAAATCAACAATATTTATCAAAAATTTAATTTACTTCCCAAACATACAAATTTCCCTTCATCAGAATGGGTAACAACAAAAATTATTAACGACTCTGTTGTATATCAAGAGTTTGAAATCTCATCAAAATCTATTGTTCCAAATGTTTGCGGAATGTGTTTGAAAGATGCAATTCCAATTTTAGAAGAAAGGGGTTTAAAAGTTAAAATAAAAGGAAAAGGAACTGTAAAAAAACAAAGCATAAAACAAGGAGCAAAATTTACAAAAGGTACAACTATTATTCTGAACTTATCTATATGAAAATTGAAAAATTACAAAAAATATTAAAAATAAAAAACCAAATTCTTAACAATAACGAAGAAATTGCCAATATACAATTCGATTCTCGAAAAATATCTAAAAACGATTTATTTATAGCCATTTCAGGAACAAAAGATAATGGGCATGATTTTATTAATAATGCAATTTCTAATGGGGCAAGCAGCATCGTTTGTGAAATAGTTCCGAAAGATATTAATAGTTCTATAAATTATTTTTGTGTTGAAGATTCTGCAAAAGCCCTCGGATTTTTAGCTTCGGAATTTTATGGAAATCCTTCTCAAAAACTAAAACTTATCGGAATTACAGGAACCAACGGAAAAACTACTATTGCTACTTCTTTATTCAATGTATTTAGACTTTTAGGTTGCAAAACAGGTTTACTTTCAACAATTTGTGTAAAAATTGAAAATAAAGAATTTCCTGCAACTCACACAACTCCGGACCCATTACAATTAAATTATTATTTATCTTTAATGATTGAGGCTGGTTGCAAATTCTGTTTCATAGAAGTTTCGTCTCATGCAATTGCTCAACAAAGAATAGCAGGACTAACTTTTGAAGGCGGAGTTTTTACAAATATCACTCACGAACATTTAGATTTTCATAAAACTTTTACCGATTATATTAAAACAAAACAGTTATTCTTTACAAATTTATCAGAAAATTCATTTGCTCTTACTAATAGTGATGATAAAAACGGAGAAGTAATGTTTCAAAATTCTAATGCCAACAAATATACATATTCTTTGAAATCAAATTCAAATTTTAAAGTAAAAATTTTAGAAAATCATTTTGACGGAATGCTTATAAATTTAGATAACACTGAAATTTGGACACATTTTACCGGAAAATTTAATGCTTATAATCTAATTGCCATTTATTCTGTTTCTGTTCTTTGCGGATTTTCTAAAGAAGCTGTTCTTCCTGCCATTTCTGCAATTAAACCTGTTGAAGGAAGATTTGATATAGTTAAATCTGAAAAAGGTTTTTTTGCAATAATTGATTATGCTCATACTCCGGACGCTCTCCAAAACGTAATTACAACAATTAATGAAATCAGAGCAGAAAAAGGAATTTTAATTACAGTTGTTGGTTGCGGCGGAGACAGAGATAAAACAAAACGACCGGAAATGGCTGTAATTGCAGCTGATTTAAGCGACAAAGTAATTCTAACTTCCGACAATCCAAGAACCGAAGACCCTGAAAAAATTCTTAACGACATGCAAAATGGATTAAACCAAATTCAAAATAACAAAACGCTTAGAATTACAAATAGAGCAGAAGCAATTCGTACTGCTTGCATGTTAGCAACCAAAGATGATATTATTCTTGTTGCCGGTAAAGGACACGAAAAATATCAAGAAATTAACGGAGTAAAAAACCATTTCGATGATAAAGAAATTATTCTTAAATGTTTTAATTAATTATAGATATGTTATACTATTTATTTGAATATTTACAGAAATTAGGAGTCCCTGGAGCCGGAGTGTTTCATTATATTTCTTTTCGAGCTGCAATGGCAATAATAACATCTCTTATTATAGGAATTGTATTTGGGAAGAAATTTATTACAGTTTTACAAAAATATCAAATCGGGGAAGAAATTCGGAATTTAGATCTTGCCGGACAAATGGAAAAACATGGAACTCCAACAATGGGTGGAATTATTATTATTTTTTCAATCATAATTTCTACTCTACTTTTTGCAAAATTAGATAATATTTATATAATTCTAATGCTGATTACAACTATTTGGCTTAGTTTTATCGGTTTTCTTGACGATTTTCTTAAAATAAAAAAGAAAAATAAAATAGGATTAAATGGAAAATATAAAATTGTTGGTCAAGTCATATTAGGAATCATAGTTGGACTTACGCTATGTTTTTCTCCTGATGTTGTTATTCAGCAAAAAACTACACCGACAACAATTGTTGAAACCGTAGATAATACAGCAGCAAAAATACAATCAAATAATACAAAAACAACGATTCCTTTCTTAAAAAACAATCAAGTTGATTATACTTATTTTATTTGGTTTCTTGGCGACAAAGCTCAAAAATATGGCTGGATTGTTTTAGTTTTAGCAATAATTTTTATTGTTACGGCAGTTTCCAATGGCTCAAATCTAACAGACGGTTTAGATGGCTTAAACATTGGTACAGCGGCAATTATTGGAGTAACTCTTGGAATTTTGGCTTACGTTTCAGGGAATAAAATTGCAGCAGAATATCTTAATATTTTTTATATTCCAAATTCCGGCGAATTAACAATTTTTATAGCAGCTTTTATCGGGGCAGCCATCTCATTTTTATGGTTTAATTGTTTCCCTGCTCAGATTTTTATGGGAGATACCGGTTCACTTGCTATCGGTGGGATTATTGCGGTTTTCGCAATTTTAATTAAAAAAGAACTTATGTTACCAATTTTATGTGGCGTTTATTTAGCTGAAACATGTTCGGTAATATTACAAACAAGGTATTTTAAATATACAAAGAAAAAAACCGGAATAGGAAAACGTATTTTCAAAATGGCTCCTCTTCATCACCATTATCAACTA
Source organism: Bacteroidales bacterium (assembly GCA_031284905.1). Classification (GTDB taxonomy): domain Bacteria; phylum Bacteroidota; class Bacteroidia; order Bacteroidales; family ML635J-15; genus Bact-19. Next base: position 13,942 of record JAITXI010000094.1, on the reverse strand, counting down.
AAACAAATGCCTGAGTCTAAAATTGTCGTTCGTTTTTGGATTATTTCTTTACTTCTTGCCGTGATATCAATTGCAACTTTAAAATTAAGATAAAAAATGAATAAAAGAATAGTAATATTAGGAGCAGGAGAAAGTGGAACCGGTGCAGCTGTTCTTGCAAAAATTAAAGGTTTTGAAGTTTTTGTTTCTGATTTCGGGAAGATTGAAGACCAATACAAAGAAATATTACAAAAATATAATATTGATTTTGAAGAAAAACAACATACAGAAAGCCTTATCTTAAATGCTGACGAAATTATTAAAAGTCCAGGCATTCCTGATAAAGCTCCTATTGTAAAAAAAATTCACGAATTAAATATTCATATAATTTCGGAAATTGAATTTGGAGCAAGATATACAAATGCTATTAAAATCTGTATTACCGGAAGTAACGGCAAAACTACAACCACAACGCTTATTTACGAACTTCTTAAAAAAGCAGGTTTAAATGTTGCTTTGTCAGGAAATATTGGAAAAAGTTTTGCTTTTCAAGTTGCAACAGAAAACTATGATTATTATGTAATTGAATTGAGTAGTTTCCAACTTGACAATATGTATGAATTTCAAAGCGAATTTGCAATTCTTTTGAATATCACACCCGACCATCTTGACCGATATGATTATAAATTTCAAAATTATATAAATTCAAAATTTAGAATCTTACAAAATATGACAGAAAATGATTGCTTCATTTATTGTTCTGATGATGAAATGATTATTGAAGAATTAAAAAATCGCTATTCAAAAGCAAAATTTTTTGAAATAACACAAAAAAAACAAAATGTGGCAAATGGCGCATTTTTAAATAATAATAAAGAAATAAATTATTCTATTAACAACAAAATTGATTTAACTATGAGTATTAATGATTTAGCATTAAAAGGAAAACACAATGTTTATAATTCTATGGCAGCCGGTATCGTTGCAAAAGCAATAAACATTAAAAATGAATTTATCAGAGAAGTTTTTACTGATTTCAAAAACATAGAACATCGTCTGGAACCTGTAATCAGTGTATGTGGAATAAAATTTATCAACGACTCAAAAGCAACAAATATCAATTCGACTTGGTATGCATTGGAGTCGGTATCCGGAAAAATTGTTTGGATAGTTGGAGGTGTTGATAAAGGTAATGATTATTCTGAACTTGCAAATTTGGTTAAAGAAAAAGTAAAAGCAATTGTTTGCCTTGGTATTGATAATACAGCAATTCATGCCGCTTTTGAAGGAATGGTTGATAAAATTGTTGATACTCAAAGTATGGAAGATGCGGTAATTGCTTCATATAAATTAGCAAAAGACAGTGATACGGTATTGTTATCTCCTGCTTGTGCAAGTTTTGATTTATTTGATAATTATGAAGATAGAGGCAGACAATTTAAAATGCAAGTAAGAAGATTATAATTTTTTCGATAAAATGGAAAATACGAAAAATGGCATCTCTCCTACTACTCTTTTTAGAGGAAATACAAACATTTGGGTTTGTGTAATAATCTTTGAAATAATGTCTATTATTTTCAATATTAGTACATCTATTCGCGTATCAGATTCTTCAGGATATATTTTAAAACAGACTTTTTTTATAATAATTAGTTTTATTGCGATTTTGTTTTTTCAATACGTGAAAATTCCCTTAATACGCAAATTTACAAGAGTTTTATGGATATTTTCAATTTTGATGGTCGGATTAATGCTTGTTTTTGGAGATTCAGTAAACAGTTCTGTCAGGTCGTGGCTTGGAGTAAATTGGTTTGACGTACTTCGTATTACTTTCCTTTTATATATGTCCAGAATTTTTGCTCAAAAAATTACTGAAATAAATTCTTCTTTCAAAAATTGCTTACGATATGCTCTGTTACCTGCGATAATCACTTGGATTCTTCCTTTTCGTGAAAACTTATCTACAACTATTTGCATGGTAATTCTTTATTTTGCCCTATTATTTATTAGTGAAATAAAAATAAAATATAAATTTTATATTTGTCTAATTTGCCTTATAGGTTCTGCTTTAATTTTAGGGCTTTATTTTAATGGAGTTTCTTTAACCAAACGTGGTCAAACAGGTGAAAACAGAATAACGGTCTGGTGGAATGAAGTGGCTCATGATATTCCTAATAATAACAATCAAACAATTGGTTCAAAAACGGCAATAAAAACAGGAGGAATTTTTGGAACGGGGCTAGGGCATTCTCAACAAAAATATATGTCCCAAGCTGATACCGATTTTGCTTTTTCAATTTTTGTCGAAGAATGTGGAGCTGTCGGAGCAATTGCTTTACTTATAATTTATGGCTGGTTGTTTTTATTTGCACTAAAAATTATAAATAAAACAGAAGATAAATTTTCTTTATATACTTGCTATAGCTTAATATTAATGATTCTTGTTCAATCGTTTTTACATATTTTTGTAAATGTAGGACTTGCTCCTAATACAGGACAACCTCTTCCAATAATAAGTAGAGGAGGAAGTGCTTTGATTATCAACAGTATAGCATTAGGAATAATAATAAATTTAAGTGCTAAAACAAAACCGTCGGAAACAATGAAAGCACCAAGAACCAAAACACAAGACACAAAAGAAAAAAAAGACGAAGAAAATTATATTGATGATAATAATGTTAAAAAAATTTTGTCAGAATTAGAATGAATAGATGCGACTTCCACATCTATAAAATAATAATAAAACAATAATGAAAAATAAACAATATAAAATGATTGTAAGTGGTGGTGGAACGGGTGGACATATTTTTCCGGCACTGTCAATTGCTAATGCTTTTAAAACAAAATTTCCGGATTCCGAAATTTTATTTATGGGAGCTGAGGGAAGAATGGAAATGGAAAAAGTCCCTACTGCCGGATATAAAATTATCGGATTACCAATAATTGGAATGCCTCGAAAAATATCAATTAAAATTTTTAAATTTGTTTATTATTATTTTAAAAGCAAAAAAATAGCATTAAAAATTGTAAAAAAATTTAACCCTGATATTGTAGTTGGCGTTGGTGGATACGCAAGTTTTCCCGCACTCAATGCTGCTTCAAAATTAAAAATTCCTTATCTTATTCAAGAACAAAATTCATATTCGGGAAAATCAAATAATAAATTAGCTAAAAAAGCCTCAAAAATTTGTGTAGCTTATAATAATATGGATAAATTTTTCCCAAAAGATAAAATTGTTATCACAGGAAATCCTATCCGTAAAGATATTTTTGACTTTAATTTAAAAAAAGAAGAAGCATTAAGTTTTTTCAAGTTATCATCTTTAAAACCTATAATTTTAATAATTGGTGGAAGCCTCGGTGCAAAAACAATAAATCAAAGTATTGCCAAAAATATAAATTTAATTCTTGAAAATGAGTATCAAATAATTTGGCAAACGGGGAAAAATTATTTAAATGATGCAAAAAAATCTATTGAAAATATAAATAATTTAGAAAATATTTATATCAACGATTTTATATACAAAATGGATTTAGCATATTCAATTGCAGATATTATTATTTCACGAGCCGGAGCAAGTTCGATTTCAGAACTTTGTATAATTGGTAAACCTACAATTTTCGTACCATCTCCAAATGTAGCCGAAGATCATCAAACAAAAAATGCAATGGCACTTGTAAATGTTGATGCTGCAATAATGGTAAAAGATATTGAAGCAATTGAAATTCTTGTCCCAACAGCTATTGATTTAATAAAAAATTCGGAAAAATGCAAAATTTTATCAGAAAATATTAAAAAATTAGCTTTACCAAATTCGGCAGAAATGATAATTGAAGAAATAAAAAAAATAATTAACACTTAATGATTAATTCCTCTACTCATTCATGCTAAGCATAAATCAAATCTACTTCACAATATTAAAAACTTTATTTAGAAAAATAATTATATTTCCCCTTAAATTTGTAAATAATATCTAAAAATTAAAAAATGAATATTTTAACATTAGACGCCGGCGGTACAAATTTTATTTTTTCTGCAATATGTGATAATAAAATCAATAAAATAACTATCTTAAAACCTGCAAATGGAAACAATCTAAATCTCTGCTTAAATACAATTATTGATGGGTTTAAAGAAATAAAAAATAAACTTGACAAAAAAATTGATGCAATTAGTTTTGCTTTTCCTGGTCCTGCCGACTATAAAAAAGGAATAATTGGCGATTTGTTTAACTTACCTGCTTTTCGTGGTGGAATTGCTTTATCTCCAATGCTAGAAGAAATTTTTCAAGTTCCTGTTTTTATCAATAATGACGGCGACCTTTATGCTTATGGAGAAGCTCTGGCAGGAAGTTTACCAATGATTAATAAAAAATTAAAAGATAATAATAATTCCAAACAATATAATAATCTCGTTGGACTTACAATTGGAACCGGTTTTGGTGCAGGATTTGTTTCTGAAAAACATTTAATAAAAGGTGATAATATTTGTGCAGCAGAAATTTGGATAACTTCTAACAGAGTAAATCCTGAAATTAACTCAGAAGAAGGTGTTAGCATTAGAGCTGTGAAATATTTTTTTTCAGAATTAAGTAATATTCCGTTAGGCGATTGTCCGGAACCTAAAGAAATTTTTGAAATTGGTTGCAACAAAAAACATATTAATCATTTTTTTGCTATTAATGCTTACGAAGAATTAGGACATTTTATTGGTGATACTATCGCTAATATGATTACACTTTTCGATGGAATTGTTGTAATTGGAGGTGGAATTGCAGGAGCAAAAGATTTAATAATTCCGGGTATCAAAAAAGAACTTTCAACAACTTTTCACAAAATAGGAAAAGTAGAAACTAATCCGCGTTTAATTCAGGACGTTTTTTGTTTAAACAACAAGCAAGAATTTGAAAATTTTCTGGAAGTTCGAGAAACTACAATAAAAGTACCATTTTCAGATAAAGAAATAATTTATGACCCACATCCAAGATGCGCTTTCATGTTTTCCGATTATGAAACTAGCGATATGATTAATTTAGGAGCCTATCACTTTGCATTAGAAAAACTAAAGAATGAATAATGAAATATAAGACAGCTACTTCCATTTACCATTCAGACCGTTCATCTGTTATCCGTTTCAGCAGGGTCATGTTTATAAAGAAAATTGATAATCAAATAAATATGTAGTAGAAATTTATAAGGCATAAAACTATCGTCGAAATCCACAAAATATGATAAAAAATCTGTAGTCCCTCCCCCTATAATTGATTCTGCAAAACACAAACATCGTTATACAAACAGTTTGCACTTTGTGGGTGGTCATGTTGGGTTAAATAAATAATTGTCGAAATTTTTAAAAATGAAACAACTTTTAGAAAAACTTTTTCAAAATAATCTCCCTTACAAAAATTTACTAAATCAAGTAAATGATAAAGAGAAACAGCAAATCGGATTAAAAGGTCTTATTGGTTCTTCAAAAGCATTTGTTGTTGCATCGTTGTTTTCAAAATGTTTTGATAACCAATGTATTGTACTAGAAGATAAAGAAGCTGCATCATATTTTTTTGATGATATAAATAATATTTTAGGTGAAAATGAAAATATTTTGTTTTTGCCTAGCATCTATAAACAGTCGTCAGAATATCTAAAAAGCGATTCAACAAATATTATTCTAAAAACCGAATGTTTAAATAAAATCTATAATTCTAAAAAAAAGCTACTCATAATTACATATCCGGAGGCGATTAGTGAAAAAACAGTAACTTCCAAACAGTTAATTAATAGCATTTTAGAAATAGATGTTGGAGCAGAATTATCTATGAATTTCATTATTGACATTCTAAATGAAAACGGATTTCAAGCCGACCATTTTGTTTATGAACCTGGCGTTTTTTCTGTTCGCGGAAGTATTATTGATGTTTTTTCATACGGAGATGAACAGCCATACAGAATAGATTTTTTTGGTGACATAGTTGAAAGCATCAGAACTTTTGATGTAGAAACTCAATTGTCAATAAAAAAAATAAAAAAAATAAAAATTGTTCCGAATATTCATGAAAATATTGAAGAAAAAGATAAAAGTTCATTTTTTGAATCATTAAATGATAATTGGAATTTTTGGATAGAATATCCTGAAGCAATTATTGCTCAAGTCGATAAAATATATAATTTTGAAAAAGAAAAGTTAGAAGAAATTCGAAAAAAGAACCAAGAGCCAGGAAGCAAGAACTTAGATGGACGAAGGGGTGAAGAAGCTAAAAGTCTAATATCTTACTACTCACTACTCACTACTCACGATTTTAACCATATTCCAAAAAATCAATTCATAAAAGAAATCCAAAATCATAGAATAATAGAATTTGCAGGAAATTTTGTATTTTGTAAAGAAGACATTATCCAATTTACGACCTCAGCACAACCTAATTTTAAGAAAAATTTCGATTTAATTATTGAAGATTTAGAAAACAACCAACTTAAAGATTATCAGACTTTTATATTAAGTAATAACGAAAAACAGATTGAAAGAATTAAAGAAGTTTTTGAAGAAAAAAATGCAGATATTGAATTTATTCCAATTTTAGAAACTATAAATAAAGGATTTGTTTTCGTTGATAGTAAAATATGTGTTTATACCGACCACGAAATTTTCGATAGATATCATAGATATGTAACGAAAAATTTTTCACGTAAAGAATCTCTTTCTTTACAAGATTTAAAAGGTTTACAACCCGGAGATTATGTTGTTCATGTTGATAATGGAATCGGAAAATTTGGCGGACTTCAAACCATTGATAATAATGGGAAAAAACAAGAAGTAATTTCCATAATTTACGGAAATGGCGATATTTTGTATGTAAGTATTCATTCTTCGCATAAAATTTCAAAATACCGAGATAGAGACGGAGAGCCACCAAAAATTTATCCTCTGGGTTCCGGAATGTGGAAACGTTTGAAAGAACGTACTAAAAAAAATATCAAAGATATAGCTAAAGATTTAATACTGCTTTATGCAAAACGCAAAGAAATAAAAGGATTTGCTTTTAGCCCGGATACTTATTTGCAATATGAATTAGAATCGTCTTTTATTTACGAAGATACTCCCGATCAGATTAAAACAAACGAAGCTATCAAAAAAGATATGGAATCAGATACCCCAATGGATAGACTTATCTGTGGCGATGTAGGTTTCGGAAAAACAGAATTGGCTATCAGGGCTGCATTTAAAGCTGCTTGCGACAGTAAACAAATTGCTGTTCTAGTGCCGACAACAATTCTTGCACTTCAACATTTTCAAACGTTTTCCGAACGACTGAAAGATTTACCTGTGTCTGTGGCTTATATTAGTAGATTAAAATCGAATGCAGAAATTAAAGCTACATTAGAAAAAGTTAAGGAAGGGAAAATTGATATTCTAATAGGCACTCATAGAATTGTTGGTAAAGATGTTGTATTCAAGGATTTAGGATTATTGATTATTGATGAAGAACAAAAATTTGGTGTTAGTATTAAAGAAAAAATCAAACAAATGAAAACAAATATTGACACTCTCACGCTGTCGGCAACTCCAATTCCACGAACTTTGCAATTTTCACTGATGGGTGCTCGTGATATGTCAATAATTTCTATGCCTCCTCCAAACAGACAACCTGTTGAAACCGAACTACATGTATTTGATACGGAAATTATTAAAAAAGCAATAAATTATGAAGTTGGCAGAAACGGACAAGTTTTTTTTATAAATAATCGCATTCAAAATATTTATGAAGTTGAAAAAATGATAAATAAAATTTGTCCGAAAGTGAAAATTGTTGTCGCACATGGGCAAATGGAAGGTTCAAAACTTGAAAAAATTATCATGAATTTCATTAGAGGTGATTTCGATGTTTTAATTTCAACTTCAATTATTGAAAATGGGGTAGATATTTCTAATGTAAATACAATAATTATTAACGAAGCTAATCGCTTTGGTTTGAGCGATTTACATCAATTACGAGGACGAGTTGGAAGAAATAATAAGAAGGCTTTTTGTTATTTATTATCAGCTCCAATCGAAGAACTTACACCCGAAGCTCGAAGACGTTTACGTGCGATTGAAGAATTTAGCGAACTTGGCAGCGGTTTAAATATTGCTGTTCAAGATTTAGATATTCGAGGAGCCGGAAATATTCTTGGAAGTGAACAATCCGGATTTATTGCAGATATTGGTTATGAAACTTTCCTGAAAATCTTAAATGAAGCTTTGGAAGAATTAAGATTGTCCGATGATTTTAAAGATGCTTTCCCTTCTCAAGAAAATAATTTGCCAACATCTTCGATAGATTGTATAATAGAAACCGATTTTGAAGTCTTAATACCTGATTATTATATAACTAACTCTACAGAAAGAATTAAAATTTATAAAGAACTTGATGCAATTACTAATGAAAATGATTTGGAAATTTATAAATTAAATTTAGAAGATAGATTTGGAAAAATTCCTGAAGGAACCAATAATTTATTTAAAGTAGTAGAATTACGACAAATAGCACAAAAATTTTGTTTTTCTAAAATTATTATTAAAAATAATATTTTCATCGGATATTTCCCTAAAAATCAAAAATCGCCATTTTATTTTTCTGATAATTTTACAGCAATCATAAATTATATTCAAGAACATCAAAAACAATGCGAAATAAAAATGAAAAATGAAGAATTAACATTGCGAATTTCAAATGTTTATTCATTGGAAATTTTAATTAGGATTTTTGAAGAGATAAAATAAATTTTTAAAAATTTCCAACAAAAAATACAAAAAATTCCATACAAAATATTATTTTTGTAGTTTGAAAAAATTACAAAAATAGAAAAAATGTAGAGTTGTGGTGTACGACTCCAAGTAAAATAAAAATATAATTAGATATGACAAAGATAAAAAGAGTTTATTTATTTGGCAATAAAGCAGCTGAAGGAAATGAATCAATGAAAAATTTGCTCGGAGGAAAAGGAGCAAACTTAGCAGAAATGTGTTTAATAGGTTTACCGGTTCCGGCAGGCTTAACAATCACAACTGAAACTTGTACGGAATATTATGAAAATAATGAACAACTTCCTGTTGGTCTTATGGAGGAAGTTTGGGAAGCTATGAAACAAATTGAAACGCAAATGGGTATGAAATTTGATGACCCTGAAAATCCGTTATTAGTTTCATGTCGTTCCGGTGCAAGAGTTTCAATGCCAGGTATGATGGACACGGTATTAAACATAGGTTTAAGTTCTAAAACTTTACCCGGTTTAATCAAAAAAACTAACGAAAAATTTGTTTATGATTCTTATCGTCGTTTGATTATGATGTATGCAGACGTTGTAATGGACAAAGCAGAAGAAAAAGATGCAGACATTCGTAAACAATTAGATAATATTCTCGACGAATTTAAAGAACATAAAGGCTATAAATCAGATACAGAAGTAAAAGCAGAAGAGTGGAAAGAACTTGCAGAAGTTTTTAAGAAAAAAATCAAAGAAGTATTAGGAACAGAATTTCCTGATGATGCTAAAAAACAATTAGAAGGCGGTATTAAAGCTGTTTTTAAATCTTGGAACGGTAAAAAAGCAGTTTCTTATCGTAGAATTGAAAAATTACCTGACAATTGGGGTACTGCGGTAAATGTTCAATCAATGGTTTTTGGAAATATGGGCGAAACTTCTGCTACAGGCGTTGCTTTCACTCGTAATCCTGCAACCGGAGAGAATAAATTCTATGGAGAATGGTTGGTTAATGCACAAGGAGAAGATGTTGTTGCAGGAATTAGAACGCCAAATCCACTTAATGAAGATACTAAGAACGACCAAAATAAACATTTACATTCTTTACAAGATGCTATGTCGGAAATTTATGAAGAAGTTGATGGTTATCGTTTACGCCTGGAAGACCATTACAAAGATATGCTTGATATAGAATTTACTATTCAATCAGGAAAACTTTGGATGTTACAATGCCGTGTTGGAAAACGTACAGGTTTAGCAGCTTTGAATATGGCTTTGGATATGCTTCACGAAGGTAGAATTGATGAAAAAACAGCTGTTTTACGATTAAAACCGGAACAACTTGACGAGCTTCTTCACCCAATTTTAGACCAAGAAGACGAAAAAAAACATAAACCAATTGCAAAAGGATTACCGGCAGGTCCCGGTGGTGCTGTCGGAAAAATTGCTTTAACATGCGAAAAAGCTGTTGAATATTATGAAAACAAAATAAAATGTATATTAGTTCGCGAAGAAACAAATCCCGAAGATGTTGAAGGAATGCGTGCTGCTTATGGAATTCTAACTGCTCGTGGAGGTATGACTTCTCATGCAGCGCTTGTTGCTCGTGGTTGGGGAAAATGTTGTATCGTTGGTTGTGATACTGTTCATATTAATATGAATACCAAAGAAGTATCTATAGGTGATAAAAAATTTAAAGAAGGTGATACTATAAGTTTGAATGGAACAAAAGGATTTGCTTATGATGTTACTTTAAAAATGATTGATGCAACCGAAGAACCTCGTTTTCAAGAATTTATGAAACTTGTTGATAAATTTCGCAAAATGGGAGTTCGTACAAATGCCGACACTCCAAAAGATGCTCAGAATGCTATTGATTTTGGTGCAGAAGGAATTGGTCTTTTCCGTATTGAACACATGTTTTATGGTGAAAATAGCGAAGCTCCTCTTGCAAAACTTCGTAATATGATTCTTGCAAAAGATTCTTCAAAAGAAGCATATCTTACTGCTCTTAACGAACTTGAACCATATATCAGAGAATCTGCAAAAGCTACTCTTAAAGTTATGAACGGTAAACCTTTAACATTCCGTTTAATGGACCCTCCATTACACGAATTTGTACCTCAATCAACAGAAACGGCTAAAATTCAAGAATTAGCTAAAGAGAAAGGTATGCAATTTGAAGAATTGAAAAAAATTCTTGAAGGTTTACATGAAGTTAATCCTATGATGGGATTACGTGGAGTTCGACTTGGTATTGTTTATCCTGAAATTACAGAAATTCAATTCCGAGCTTTATTTGAAGCAACCGCAGAATTGAAAAAAGAAGGTTTAGACCCACATCTTGAAATTATGGTTCCTTTAACTATTGATGTTACTGAATTAGAACATCAGAAGAAAATTGCAGACAAAATTCATGCAGAAGTTGAAAAAAAATATGGAATAAAAGTTTCTTATTTATATGGTACAATGATAGAAATTCCTCGTGCTACTTTGGTTGCCAATAAAATTGCCGAAGTTGCCGATTTTTTCTCATTCGGTACTAACGACTTAACTCAAATGACTTTTGGTTTCTCTCGTGATGATGTTAATGCAATAGTTAAAACTTATATTGACGAAAAAATCATTCCTGCCGATCCATTTGAAACTTTAGACCAAAATGGCGTTGGACAATTAGTGAAATTAGGAATTGATAGAGGACGTTCAACAAAAGCAAATTTAAAAGTAGGTGTTTGTGGTGAACACGGTGGCGACCCTGAATCTGTAAATTTTTTCTTCAATGCAGGAATGAATTATGTTTCTTGCTCTCCATTTAGAGTTCCTGTAGCTCGTTTGGCAGCAGCACAAGCAGCAATCAAAGCCGAAAAATAATTAAAAATAATTTTTACAATAAAAAGTCTCTGCTACGGTAGAGACTTTTTTGTTGTATTTCTCTGTTTTACTAAACCGCTATCAAATTAGCAAATAATATTATTTTTAAAAATCTACAATATGGCATTTAGGCATTATTGTTGAAAAATATTGTTTAATATTACCCTACTATGATAGCAATTTAGTATAAACCTGAAAAGAAAGATAATTTAACAGCTATTTATCAAATGAATATAGCTGATGCCTATATTCTAAATTATCTCATATCAATGACATCGGCATTGGGGAAAAGCGAATCGCTATATTTAATTTCGCTATCTGGAATTACAGGATTTTCAAGTAATTTTATAATCTCAAATGAGTAAGAAATCCCATCTTTTCCAACATAAGTAACTGAAAAAATTTGTTTTGTAGTTTTATCTATTTTCAATGTTAGTTTTGAAAATTTTTTCCCGTCAATTTGTTTTGGATATAAATCGTATGTTACTAATGTTCTGCTTTTTTCAAATTTATCTGAAATTTGAGTTACTTTAAAATCTTTTTTATAATTTTGTAACATAATTTTGGGGTTAGTCAACAAATCATTTTTTGAATCATTTATTGTGATATTAACCTCTTCTGCGTCTTTTAAATAAGTCCAGTTAGTTTTACCGTCAGAAAAAACTATTTGTCCCATCATATCCATTTTATAAAAACCGGTTTTATAAACAGCAGAGCATTTATAATTTTCAACTTTTCCTGTTTGTTGATTGTCTAAATTTAGATTAAATTCTATTTTTAAAGTCGAATATTTGTCAATTTTTGCTACAACTTCATCTAAAAGTTGGATGCTTTCATTAACATTCTGTGCGAAATTAAAACTGCTCAAAAGTAGTAATACAAATAAAATATCTAAAAATTTTGTCTTTCTCATTTTATTATTATTAAATTTTTCACAAACTTAATGTAATCAAATATTGTTCCAAAGAATATTATTTATTATTTTTTTTATAAATAGTGGAAATAAAAAAATTGGTAAAGTTATAGAATTATCTAATAATAGAATTCGTCAGGAGTTCTTTTATAAATTGGAAGTATCCAACCAACTCTAATTCCGAAAAGGAAATCGTGCCGTTTGGAAACATCTTGTTGCATTGTATCAAAATTTATTGAACGGCGACATTGTGTCCATGCTTGATAAAATTCAAATCCGGCATAAAAATTCAAATATTTATTACTCGAAAGATATTGATAACCAACAAATTCTCTCAAAGCCAAACCATTTGATAATCTATCATATCCTTTTTTATAATTACCCGTTATTGAAGGAATATTATTATCTTTATTTTCAATCAATATTTTATGTTGAAGGAAACCACCTCCAAGATTTACCAAAATTCCGGAATTTTTATTTGGTTTGTTAAAAGCGAATAAATGTCCGACTTTTATTCCTGCATAAAATCCGCTTTCGGAAAATTTAATATATCCATATTCGCCATCTCTATTGAGAATATTTCCACTTTCTGTTTTCAAATTATCTAAAATCGTAGAATCTTTTACGATATTTCCGAATAGATAAGATGCTTCAATTCCAAAAATCCAATTTGATTTTAATTTATAAGTTAATCCGGCTCCAATAGTTGAATTATATCCAAATCTGGAACCCATATCACCTGCCGGAAATTGAAAAGAATAATTAATTTCAAATTGCCAAATATTTATTGAACTATCTTTTATTTGAGCAAAACAAGTTAAATTAATTAATAATAGAGTAAATATTATTAGATGTTTTTTCATTTTACAAAAATAATAAATTTTTACAATAGATGAATAAATTATTTTTCTTATTTTAACGAACATTTTAAGGAGGCTCAATTTTTAAATGGAATTTATAATAAGTGGAACACGAGCATAAAGCTAACAACGGCGTTGAAAAAAATTTAAGTATTGCCTCGCTTTATCTTTTGTTAATACTTCTTCAAATATAATTTTACTTATCTGTCATGGAATTTGTAACTAAATTCTTTGTGACATTCATTTTTTTATAAAATGCCAATTAATCACCATTTTTTATTATCACATCCTTGTAAAAAAAATTACAAGTCGTGTGTACTTGTCACACTTTAAAAATTTTCGCCTACTTTATATTTATTTGCAAATTTATATTTAATTTTTTGAATTATCTATATTTTTATTATTAAAACAAATATTTTTTCAGAAAAAACAAAAATATCTTTTAGCTATTCATTTACGAGTAGCTAAAAGATATAAAAACAACAAAAATCATTCTTTAATGAATAAAAGTAGGCGTTGAGGTTTATTCTGTAACCGAATTTTCGTTATTCAATTTTTCACACTCTACACATTCATTAAA
>JAITXI010000036.1 GCA_031284905.1 Bacteroidales bacterium | reverse complement strand
TTGCCTGCAAAGTATATAAAGAACTTGAAAGAATACTGAAAATAAATGGTATAAATCCCTAACTCCGCTTGATTTAGGTAGTTAAATTACATAAACAACTGTAATACAGAAAATTAGCTAAATTATTTAAATAACCTAATTAGGTTGTCTGTAATTTAAATTAAATCGTTGTATCACAAACAATTAACACAATAGACACCCTAATTTGGGCGGAGTTAGGGATAAATATGAGTGTTGATAAAGTTTTGAATATTGCTAAAACTATAACTACATTGAAAATCAAGTTGCCGATTAGCAATGAAAATATGACAAAAACAATGGTGATAACTCCAAAACATAAATCTATTGCTATACTATTTGACGATTTTTTTTTGGAAATCACTTTAGGGTGTCCCAGTGGCGAAGTCAGGAAAAAACTATTAAAAATTTTATTTATTTTTATAACAATTAACAATATTTTAAATGCACAACTTATCAATGCATAAAAACTTGTGTTCGGAATAAAACAAATAATAATGTTTGAAATTTCTAAAATTACCTATAAATCAATAATAGAAAAAAAGCATTCCGTATTAAATGGAAAAGTTAGGGGTTAATTGTTTGTGTTTTTCGATTTCATTATTAAATTCTTCGCAAAAATCGTCTGCAATACAAAAAATTTTTGTAATCTTGTCTTTTGGACAATGCTAATTTACGAAATTGTTTGATAATAAATAATATAGAAAAATCACTAAACTTTTTATGATTTGATATTCAACAAATTATATAACTTGCGAAAGTTGAAAATATTATAGTACTTTAATAAATTACCATTTGATAGTCCATTCTTGCTTGAATGCCTTTCATATTTTGAATTCTATTTAAAGTTTTAAATATTTCATAATTTTCGCCTAATATTTCTTTTAGTTTACGTTCCGACATTTGTACCGACAATCCATTAAATAATTCAGAAAACATATCTGTTTTTTCCGGATATTCTCTAATAACATATTCGCCCTCGTTTAATTCTGCAAGTTCGACAGCTTTTTTAAGTGCATCATTCAATCCGCCAATTCCATCTATCAACTTGATTTCCAAAGCATTAATTCCACTCCAAACTCTTCCTTGTCCTATACTATCTACTTGAGATTTTTCGATATTACGACCATCAGAAACTCTGGTTAAAAATGTATCATAAAATTCTTCTATCGAATTTTGAATAATTATTCTTTCGGCATCATTGACCGGACGATAAATTTGTCCATAACCGGAATTTTGATTAGTTCTCACACCATCAATCGTAATACCTAATTTATCGTTCATTAATTTTTGGACATTCGGTAACATTCCAAAAACTCCTATAGAACCTGTGATAGTATTTGGTTGAGCAAAAATATAATTTGAAGGACAAGAAATATAATATCCTCCTGAAGCTGCATAATTTCCCATTGAAACAACAACAGGTTTTTCTGCTCTTGTTAAATTTAATTCTCTCCAAATAATTTCTGAAGCCAAACCTGAACCTCCGGGTGAATTTACTCTTAAAACAACTGCTTTTACATCTTTATCTTCACGAACTTTTCTAATAATTTCTGCCATATTATCTCCGGCAATATTATTATTAACATCACTTCCATCAACGATTTCTCCTTCAGCAAAAATCACGGCAATTTTAGCATTAGTGATTTTTGTATTTGTTATTGTTTCTGTATTTGGTTTTACTGATTTTGAATAATCAAATAAAGAAACAAACATATCTTTATTTGATTTTGAATTACCTGACAATTCGCTTAATTCTGTTAAAACCTCATCATAATATTTTATTCCGTCAACCATTTTATCGTCCAATGCTGTTTTTGCTTTTAAAGCATCAAGATTGTCTGCTATAAGATTTAATTTTTCAATACTGATGCCTCTACTTGCAGAAATTTTCGTACACATATCATCCCAAAGACTTTGAATTAAAGTAATTGATTGTCTTTTATTTGGTTCACTCATTTCTTTATTGATAAATGGTTCTATTGCAGATTTGAATTGTCCGTGACGGAAAATTTGAGCTTCAACTCCAATTTTTTCCATTAAACCGCTGTAAAACATTACTTCCATATTTAAACCTTTCCAATCTATTCCTCCTTGTGGATTCAAATAAATTTTATCAGCAACACTTGCCAAATAATAAGCACCTTGTGAATATACTGAAGAATATGCAATAATGAATTTTTTTGTATCTTTAAATTCTATCAATTTATTACGAATTTCTTCTAACGTTGAAAAACCTTGAGAAACAGAACTTAAATCAAGATAGATTCCTTTTACATTTACATCTGTTTTCGCTTTTTCGATTGTTCGCAAAATATCATTTAAACCCAAAACTTGTTTTATTTTCATTTTGGTGAAATCGAAATTATTAAATTCGTTTACAACTTTATCAGGAATTTCATTTGACAAATCAATTCTTAAAACCGAATTTTCTTTAACAGAAACTGTTTTTGGACTAATTCCTGCAATTATTGATGTTAAGAATATTATTCCTATTACCATACATATAATGTAAGTTAAAATTATACCAACTACTGTGGCAAATACATATTTAAAAAAACTTTTCATATAATTTATTTATGATTTATTTTATTATAATTTTATTTGTTTTCACATCACCATTATTAAAATATGTTTTAATAAGATAGATTCCTGCTTCTAAATTTTTTAAGTTAATTTTTATTGGTTCATTTGAAACATAGTCTGTTTTTAATAATTGTCCCATTGTTGTAAGAATTTCATTTTTAACTATTTGATTATCAAGATTTAAGTTTATTATTTCTACACTCTCGTTTGCCGGATTCGGATAAATATACAAACTGTTTGTGTTATTATTATTTTCTAATTTTTCTCCTTTTTTTGTGCTTATACTATCTATGGTTTCCACCTACTTTCCCTTCTCTAACTTCATAAAGCACAACACTATCGTTTTTTTGCGAAACAGAGTCTTGGTAAATCCAATAGCTTCCTTCCTTAAAGAGACAATAGTTTTTACTTTCTTGGTCAATATAAACTGTTTCTTGTTTTTCTGCAGGGCAACCATAAAATAAGCAACAAAGTGCTGCAAAACAAACAATGTGCAGTAAATTTCTTTTAAATTTAGTATCCATAATATTAGAATTTAATTTTTTACAAATATATACAAAAAAAATGGCAAGTGTATTATTTTTTTTTCATAATATGTAAAATTATTTAGTAGTCCAATTTTTTGGTAATTCAAAATCAATTTTTTATTGATTTACGTTGTCTATTAATTAAATAATCGTTATTTTCTGATTTGTTTTTGTTTAAAATAAATCTAAAAGTGAAATAGCATTATCTCAAGAACATACTTTGTCTGTATCGAAATTGATATAGGAAGTGCTTTTTGCTCAAATATCAGAAGATACACAAGTAGATTTATTATGCCAAAGTTCTTAAAGGAAAAATGATGTTTGATTTATTATTTTATGCCATATTAACTATTGATATGTTATGACATCGCGGAATAGCTGATTTATTTGCATTGACACAATTTCGTTTACTATTTAAAGTTAAAATGGAAAAAGAACATCTTTCGCATAGTTCTTTAATGACAGATTAGCAGTTATGAAAAGTTTTTTTAGCAAATGAAATTTTTCGAGTTATTCGCTTTCGTCCAAAAGACAGTGAAGGAGATATTCTTTTAATAACTAATATTTTATGGTTATGTGCAGAAATGATTATATATCGCAGGAGCCGGGATATTGAAGTATTTTTTCGTTTTATCAAACAAGAGCTGAATTTCAGCCATTTTATCTCATTAAATGAAAATGGAATACAGATGTTCCTGTAATGACCTTGATTGTAGCTATGCTACTAACGATTTATAAACAAGCGAATCATACAGGTTACAAAACAGCTAAAAGAAGAATGAAAATTGAAATTCAAGAATAAATAATTGCTATTGCAGTTATTCAAGCCGGTGCGATTTGAATAAAGTAAAATTACCTGCTCTGTAAACTATATTTATTGATAATCAGATTTTATATAATTGTTTTCCTTCCGACCACGACTGGCTTTAGCTCTCATATAGCGAAGCGTAACAACGGCTTTAGCCCTCGTGGAGCGAAGCGTAACAATCGTAAATCAAAATATTTTTACCGAATTTAAAATAATTGTATTATATTTGCATGATTAAGTAATATAATTTTATCGCTATGAAAAAATTTGTTTTGTTGATTTCGATTTTATTTTGTTTGTTTTCTCCCACTTTTGCAAATATAGAGACATATTTTATGTATTTTTTATATTATTCTCCTGAAAGTCCATATATTGAAACAAATATAAGTTTTATAGGAAATACCTTAAAATTTCAAAAAAATGATAATGGAAAATTTTCTGCTCAATTGTCAGTTACTATTTCAATTAGCGTAGGTGATAGCATAGTTTTAACTGATAATTATAATCTTAATAGTCCTGAAATTGTCGACTCAAACGCTATAAAACCGAATTTTCTTGATATTCAAAGATACTTTATTTCTAATGGCATTTATAATTTAAAAATTATTATACAAGATAAAAATGCAATTGAAAATAGAGTTACTTTTAACGATATATTAATTGTAAATTTTTTAGATACTCAAATTTCTATAGGAGGACCGGAATATCTTGAAAAAATAACCAAAAGTGAAAATCCATCAATACTTACTAAAACAGGATATGATTTAATTCCATATATTTCCAATTTTTTTCCAACAAATATTGAGAAATTAAGCTATTATTTTGAAGTTTATAATACGGATAAAGTTATAAAAGAAGATTTTTTGATGAAAATTTATTTAGAAAGTTATGAATCAAGAAAAATAATTGAACATTACGGAAAATCAAAAAAAATGGAAGCTAAATCGATTGTTTCATATATTGGAGAATTTAACATAAAAGACTTAAAAACAGGTAATTATAATTTTGTTATAGAATTGGTAAACAAAGAAAATAAAACTATAAAAAAAGAAAGTTTTTTCATTCAACGAAGTAATACAAATCTTGAAACTCTTGATACTGCGAGTTTGCCAATAAATATAGCTGAGATAGATATTAATTCTGTTTTTTCGATGGACATGAACAATAGAGATTCTTTGATTGAATATGTGAGGTGTTTGCGACCAATAGCTAATGTAAATGAAAATAATTTCATTGATTATGAGTCGAAAAAAGCGAGTTTAATAGCAAATCAAAATTTCTTTTTAGAATTTTGGATGTCTCGTGATAATAAAACTACAAACGAAACTTGGAAAAAATATTGGGAGCAAATTCTATATGTTAATCGCTCTTTTGGGTCAAAAGCAACAAAAGGGTATGATACAGATATGGGGGTTATTTATTTAAAATATGGTGCACCAGATGAAGTTTATGAATCAATACACGAACCAATTGCTTATCCATATCAGATTTGGACTTATTGGAGGACTCAAACCGAAAATCATAGAAAGTTTGTTTT
Source organism: Bacteroidales bacterium (assembly GCA_031284905.1). GTDB lineage: Bacteria > Bacteroidota > Bacteroidia > Bacteroidales > ML635J-15 > Bact-19. The sequence continues at coordinate 22,265 of JAITXI010000036.1, read as the reverse complement.
TTATAATCAAAATTTTGCCGGCAGAGATTACACACTTCTTCATTCTAATGCAAAAGGCGAAATTTATACTCAAAATTGGGAGAGATATTTGCAAAAGAGAAATAATGATCTTTACGATTTTAACAACTTAAATGCCGATCAATCTTGGGGAAGTAGAGCTTTGGAAGAATTTAATAAATAGACTACTGCGATGTTAGAAGCAAGAGCCAAGACAAAATGATGAACGTGGAACATTCTAACGGACGAAAGGGACTAAAATCATAAATCTAAAATTTTCATGCAACCAACATTATTAGAAGGACAAAATTTAAAATATTTTTATTTTCCTGAAAATCAAGGGACGATATTGAGCCAAGGAAAATTTTCTGTTGTGTATTTAGGTGCAGAATTAATTTCAAAAGAAAAAGTAATTATAAAAAAACTTTCTCCGGCACTTTTTAATAATGAATTTGCTAAAATGAAATTTTTTATTGAAGCCGGTTTTAACCTTCAGCACGAAGGAATTGCAAAAAATATTGATTTGATTGTAGTAAATGAAAACTTATTTATCATTCAAGAATTTATTCCGGGCCCAACTCTTAAAGAATTGATTTATAATAAAAAATATTTGAATTATAAATATAATCAATTTTTTATAAAAATAATAATTCAATGTTTGGAGATATTAAGTTTTATTCATTCAAAACAACTTTGTCATTGTGATATAAAACCTTCAAACATAATTATTTATAGTCAATATGAAGAACTTGACATTGAAAATCCAAAAATAAAACTAATAGATTTTGGAAATGTCAAAAAAAGTTTTTCAAACGACGAATTAGAGCAAAAATATCAAACTTATAATATTCAATATGCAAGTCCTGAACAAATATTTGGTTTCCCCGAACTAATTGGCGAGCATACCGATATTTTTAGTATGGGCTTAATTTTTTTTGAAACTATTGCAAAAGAACCAGCTTTAAAAATAGGAAATCCTTTAACTTACAGACGATTACAAACGGTAATTCCTATAAATCAACATTATAGAATAAATGACGAACTTCATTATATTATTTCAAAAGCTACAGTGAAACCAAATTTGGAAAAATCAGAAAAATATTATTATGAAACCGACCTTAAAATGTTAATAATAAAAGCACTAAGTCAAAGGTATCAAAACGCAGAAGATTTTATTAAAGATTTATCAAAGTTATTGTAAAATGGAAATTATTAATAGGGAAATAAGTTGGCTACAATTTAATGCCAGGGTCTTACAAGAAGCAATAAATAAAGAAATTCCTGTAATCGAAAGAATAAAATTTTTAGGAATCTATTCAAATAATATTGATGAATTTTACCGTGTGAGAATTGCTTCTATTAATCGTTTAATTGATTTTAATAAAAAAAATTATCCTGCAAAAGTTAAAGAAAATGAAAATTTGTATAAATTTGTAATTGAAGAAATTTTAAATCAACAAGCAAAATTTTCAAAAATAAAAGATGAAACGCTTAAAGAATTAGAGCAATATAATTTGTTTATAATCAATGAAAAAGAGTTATCGTCAGAACAAGAAATTTTTGTAAAAAAACAATTTAATGAGAATATTTTTCCGGGATTATTTATAGTACTACTAAAAAAACGCTCAAATTTAAGTCATTTGAACGATGGAAGTATTTATTTGGCTACAAAATTAACAAAACAATCGGGTAAAAAAGATTATGCATTAATAGAAATTCCAACAAATGATTTTTCAAGATTTATTATTTTGCCGAATTCTGAAAACAATGGAAAAAAATATATAATACGAATAGATGATGTAATAAGAGCGTGTTTGAAAGATGTTTTTAAAATTTTCGATTACGAAACGAATGAAGCATTTACGATAAAAATCACAAAAGATGCTGAAATAGAAATGTATGGAAATGTTTCAAAAAGTTATATGGATATTGTGGCTGAAAGTGTTAAAAAACGACAAAGCGGAGAAACATTACGATTTATTTATGACGAAACAATGCCCGAAGATCTATTGGAAATTTTAAAATCATGTTTCAAAATTACCGATTCCAATAAAATTACCAAAGGCAGTCGATACCATAATTCTAAAGATTTTATGTTTTTCCCTAATTTACTTGGAGAAAAATTTGAGTATAAAAAATTAATTCCTATTCCTCATAGAGATATAATTCAGGGACAAACAATATTATCATCAATACAAAAAAAAGATATTCTTTTACACTATCCGTACAATTCGTTTGATAATATTATTTTTCTGTTGCAAGAAGCCTCAATCGACCCAAAAGTGAAATCAATTCAAATGACACTTTATCGTTTGGCAGAAAATTCAAAAATCATAAATTCGCTGTTGAATGCTGCAAGAAATGGAAAATTTGTTACAGTTTTTTTAGAACTAAAAGCTCGATTCGATGAAGAACGCAACATTTTTTGGACAAATAAACTTGAAGAATCCGGTGTGAATTTGATTAAAACAATTCCGGGTATCAAAGTCCATACAAAATTATTATTAATACAAGCAAAAAATAAAGATGAAATTATTTATTATTCAAATATAAGCACGGGAAATTTCAACGAAAACACAGCAAAATCATATAGCGACATTTCTTTACTCACGGCAAATCCTGAAATAGGAAAAGACGTTGCAAAAGTTTTTTATTTAATGGAATCAGCTTACCGAAATATAAATTTTGACCATTTGATTGTAAGCCCATTTTTTATGCGAAATAAAATTATTGAATTAATAGATTTTGAAATAGAAAATTCAAAAAAAGGCAAAAACGCTTGGATTCAACTGAAAATCAATAATTTAACAGATGTTGCTATCATTGAAAAACTCATAGATGCAGCAAAAGCCGGAGTAAAAATAAAAATTAGTTCAAGAGCAACTTGCAATTTGATTGGAGACAAATCTGAAAATATTATTACGATTGGAATATTAGATAAATTTCTTGAGCATTCACGAATTTTTGCTTTTTGTAATGATAATCAGCCAAAATATTTTATTGGTTCTGCCGATTTAATGATTAGAAATTTTGATTTACGAATTGAAGTTTTAGTTCCTGTTTACGACAAAAATATTCAACAAGAACTTCAAACAATCTTTGATATTCAATTTGCTGATAATCAATCGGCAAGAGATTGGAACTCAAAAGAAGAAAATTCTTTGAATAATTCTTTAAATTTAATTCCTAAAATTAGAACACAAGAAGAAACTTATAAATTTTTGAAAGAAAAAATATATTAACGATAAAAAACGAGGGTTTTTTTTGACAATTTTGATTAAAAATAGACTCTAACAAACAAAATAACTTTATTTGTTATTTGAAAAATTTCAGGAAAACGCTTTTGTTGGTCAAATTCTTTTTTCATTTATAAATTTTATGTAATTCCATAAAATCCGCAAACAAAATTGCAATGTATTAATATTCAGCGATATACACAAAGATTTTTTATCAATTTTAGAGGAAAGGTATTCACATATATTATTTAACATTAAATAATTGTGAATTTTTTTGCAGATTTAAGGTGCTTTTACATACACAAAAAAATTTGTGTATGTAATGGAAAAGTTTTTTTTGGAAATAATATAAAAAAGATATATTTTTGCACTAATTTTAAATAGTATAAATGCTTCCTGCTATTTAAAACTAATTTAATTAGGAAGCAATAAATAACAAAATTTATAAAGTATGAAAAGATTTCTTTTTTTTATGGTTGTTATTACCATGATTTTTAGTTCATGTAAAAAGTATGAATTGTCAGAACAATTTTCAATTGAGTCATTACCAACAGTTACACTAACAGGTTCTGTTACGGCACCATTGGAAAATGGGAAAATGTTATTTGTGCCGCAAGGAACAATTATTTCTTTTAGTATTACAAATAATCAATATGACATTCATGTTGATTCTGAAGCGGGTAAACATGTTATTACTGCAACGGTAGATGCTAGTGGAAAATATTCTGTAAATATTCCTGTAACATCTGTAGGAGTTAGTGTTCAAGTAACAAGTAACAATTTTTATTATGATTACAAAGAATCAGACATTGTTACTTACAAACGTAATTTTAAGTTTAATGATAGAACAATTTCTTGTCTTCCAAACAAAAATTTAGATATTGATTTAACTTTTGCTGTTGAAAATATATATTTAACAAACGAAATTGTACCTACCAAAAACGTAACTATTTCAGGTAAATTAGAATATCAAAGCAACTTAAACACTTCTTCTTATGAAATAGACACAGTTGCAATTCCTCAAGGAACTCAATTTAAAGCGACAATTGAACTAACTGAATACAATGCAACATCAGCTACTTATAAACAAGAAATAATGGTTACAGTAGGAGCAAATGGAGCATATTCTATTAATGTTCCTATGATTGTTGACGGAAAAGCAATTGTAGAACTTGAAGGAGTTACAAATTTACAGTATGTTGTAAAAAATGGTACTGACATAATTTCAGATCATATTTATCGTCATACATTAGATCAAATGATAACAGTTTATGAAGTTCCACTAACAAATAAAAACTTCGTTTATACCAGAGGTGCGCAATTAAATTAATATTAATCAAAAAAATATAAATATATATGAAAAAGTTAATATTAATAAGTATAGCAATTTGTTGTGCAATAATAACATTTGCACAAACAACACAAGACCCAACAGAGGTAAAAACGCCTAAAAAAGATTATTCGATTTATTTTCCTAAAGCAGGAGATTTCGGATTAGGAATAGATGCAGGTCAAATGATTAATTTTATAGGTGGCTCTATTTTTGGTAATTTCAGATTAGATGATGATGGTTTAGGCATAAGACTTCAAGAAAATAAAGCAATAAAAGCTTTTAAATCAGATTTGTTTGGAAAATATTTTTTAACAGATAAGATAGCATTAAGGGCAAGATTAGGTTTAGGTATTCACAATTTTACAGATAGAGAATTTGTAGTTGATGATTATAAACTAATAAACAATCCTTTTTCAGAAGCAAAAACTGTGGATAAACATATAGAGAAATTAGGTGGCTTTGAAATAGGAATTGGTGCCGAATTTCGCAAATCTTTATGGAGATTACAAGGATATATTGGAGCAGAAGTATTCTGTGGATATACCCGCCAAAAACATAGTTTTGAATATGGGAATCCAATTGCAGATGCGAATAGAACACCTACAACAACTTGGTTTAATCCGGAATATGATGCAATCGGAGCTATCAATCTTGCAGACAATCTTTTTAATGCTGATAGAAGTCGTATTTTAAACACTAAAAATATTAGTACTTTTACTTATGGCGGTGGTGCTTTTGTTGGTGTTGATTATTTTATCAATAGAAATATCTCTGTTGGGGTTGAATTTGAATTTCAAGCAAGAGCTTCTTATATGGGAGAAGTAAAGGCAACTACCGAAGAATGGAGGTTTGAACAAGTTTATACGCAAGAAAAATTAGTAAAACCTGCTACTCACAATTTCAATTTACAACCAATAACTTATTTGAATTTGATGTTTTATTTCTAAAATATATTTAAATTAAAATAATTTTAAAAGCTACCCTTTGGGTAGCTTTTTGTTTTACATAAAATGCGCGTCTCAAACTTCCGAAAAAGAATACTTCGCTTGGAATAAAATTGTAACTTGAATCTCTAACTCCGCATATTTTAAGCAGCTAAACTGCATAACTTACTGCAATACAGATAATTAATGAATTATTTAAGCAACCTAATTAGATTGTCTATGATCTAAACTTATACTAAATTGTCATAATAACAGGTAAGATTAAACAATATTTTTCAAACAATAACATGTATAAAATCAATATTATATATTTTTAAAGACAATATTCTTTGATAGCGTTTTAGTATTAATCAGTTGTATCACAAATAATTAACATAATAGCCTCCCTAATTTTGGCGGAGTTAGGGATTAATTAAAAATCAAAAACAAATTATTGATTCTTTATATCGTGCTGTGTAAAATGTAGGGCAAAGTTAGAAAATTTATAAACTAATTCCCAAAAAGCTCATTAACCCAACAGCCCCTTCAAAAAAACTCTCTTCTATTTGAAATTTCGGATTATGAAGTCCAAAATTTTGAGTTTTATTAGAACTTACTCCTGTTCGGTATAAAATTGCAGGAATTTTTTTTGAATACCATGCAAAATCTTCCGATGTCATTCTTTGTTGGAGTGGAAAAATATTTTTTTTATTTAAGAATAATTCTGATAGAGAAAAAATTTCGTCAAAAAGTTTATCGTTATTTAGCAAACTTGGGTAGCCTTCGGAAATTTCAAAAGACACTTCACATTTATATTCGAGAGCAAAATTTTGTGCAATTTTTTTGAGGAATATTTTTATTTCATTTCTAACATTTTCGTCATAAGTCCTAATAGTACCTTCTACAAATGTTTTTTCAGGAATAACATTTACAGCTCCATTTGCAATTACTTTTCCAAAAGCAATAATAGATGGTGTTTTAACATTTATTTTCTTCTGGAAAATGTTAGCCTGATTTATAAAATTAATTGCAGCCAGAACAGAGTCGCTACGTTTTTGAGGCATAGCAGCATGCCCTCCAATACCTGAAAATGTTAAATATAATTCATCACTTGAAGCCATCAAACGGCCTTTCCCAAAGCTAAAACTTCCGGTTTCAATTTCAGGATCAACATGTTGAGCTATGATTTTCTTGATGTTATACTTCTCTAATAATCCATTATCAATCAATAATTTAGCTCCGCCGGGATTTTTTTCTTCTGCCGGTTGGAAAAGCAATAAAATATTATTTTTTGAATATTCAACTAATTTTTTCAAAATTATTCCAACTCCGATTAATGTAGCAGCATGGGCATCATGACCGCAAGCGTGCATAATTCCAGAATTTACTGATTTGAAATCACAATTTGTTTCTTCTTCAATTGGTAATGCATCAATGTCGGCACGAAGAGCCACAAAATTATTTTCGTTATTTTTCCTGATTATTCCAATTACAGAATTATAGCCTAAACTCCTATCTGTTTCGATTCCATTTTCTTGTAAAATCTTTTCAATATAATTAGAAGTGGCTATTTCTTGAAAAGACAGTTCCGGATATTTATGAATATGTCGTCTTATTAAAATTATTTCTTTAACAATATTATTGCTTTCTTGTTTTATTATTTGAATTATGTTGTTTCTCATAAAAAAATTAAAAATTAGAATTTAAAAATTAGCGATGTCTTTAAATAGAATTATAAAACAAAAATAATATAAATAATAAATTTTTAGCGAACAATTTTTTTTTATTTTTAACAATCTTATCTTAGTTAGTATATGACAAAAAACTATGTAAAATACAATATTGACACATTAAAAAATTTTTGTTTTTATAAGTGATTTATTATCAAGCATTTTTTGTTTTATATATTAAATAGATGTTTGATGTCGAAAAATAAATTTTATAATCAACTCATTATCAACAGTATGCAATTTTAATATGTCGTCATTGTGTAAAATTATTGAAATGCAACAAAGAAAGTCGCTTCTTATTTGCAAAAGATGAGAAAATTTTTCCATAGACTACAAAAGCAGTAAATTAGTTTAAAATTTAACTATCATATCTTAACAAAAATATTAAATTAGCCCGTATTAAATTCAAAAGTTTGTTTATTTGCCTGCATTGCAAGATGCAGATTGTTTGCTTTGAAAAATGTATCTGCTCATTTGACAACAACTGGTACATAACCTCTTCTTTGTGCCGAATATAGTGTTTCTTTTTGTGATTGTTTTTTACAGAGCGACAATCCCTAACAAGATTAAAAACAGGTCTTATATGCAATATTCGTAATTATTTAGGTATGTATAATGGATTGAAATATAGATATTTATAAAATTAATTTATTTTTAGTTTTTTGCAAATTGTAAGTACATGATGAATCAGCTATTAATTTTTAATCCCAAAAAAGAAATATTTCAACAAATGCCGAATTAGACTGATTATTAGCAATATGCGATAAGAACATACCATTTAAATAATTACGAATATTTATAAATAATATAATTTTATCTGTTTTTTTTGAATTTATTAAAATAAAATGGATTAAATACAAAATTTATTTTAGAAATTAAATAAAAAGCACTAAATTTGTAATAATAAATTTATAAGTATTATTAGAAAAATTATAAAATAATTATTGTATGAAAAAATCAAGTTTCTTATTTTTAATAGCTTTAATAGCTATATCACTCACAAGTTTTGCACAAAAAACTTTTATTGGTACAATTTCTTATTCAGTTGAATGTAGTGGAGAAGAGTTAGATGCACAAACGAAAGCTCAACTACCGACAGATATGATTATCACAACGAATGGTTTAAAAACACGTTCTGAACAAATAGCTCCAATGTTCACAATGGCTCAAGTATTTGATCATAAAACAGGTGCCGGAATTATTTTAATTGATATTATGGGGCAAAAAATAGCTGCAGAAATGTCAAAAGAATATTTTGATGAAACAAAAGAAAAAGCAGGATTAAATGCTACAGAAGAACCAACCATTAACTATATTGACGAAACCAAAACTATAGCCGGATATAAATGTAAAAAAGCAGAAGTTGTTAATAACGATGGTGAAACTATGGAAGTTTATTATACAGAAGACATAATCCTTTCTGACGAAACAAAAGACAAATTAATAACCGGAATGAAAGGTCTTAAAGGAATCCCTATGGAATATACGATGACATCGCAAGGAATTTCTATGAAATTTAAAGTTAAAGAAGTTTTAGCAAAAAAACCAAAATCCGGTCTATTTGTTATTGATGATGATTATCAAAAAATGACAATGGAAGAATTTTTGCAAATGATGGGTGGTGGCGTTGAATAATAAATTTTTTTCTTAATAATTTTCACGAAAGAGGTTTATAGACCTCTTTCTTTTTGCAAAATATTTTGATTTTTTTTATATAATAATTTTTAATACTTTTGTTGTTAAAAGTTATAAAAAATAAAGCAGAAATGAAAATAATAGGATTTGCCAACGACCATGCCGGTTTTGAGCTAAAAGAAAAATTAAAAAAATATCTTTCAGAAAAAGATGATTTCCAAATAAAAGATTTTGGTTGTAATTCCCTTGAAAGTTGTGATTATCCAGATTTTGCACATCTTTTGGCAACAGCAGTTGAAAATAACGAATGTGATTTCGGAATTGCAATTTGCGGAACCGGAAATGGAATAAATATGACCGTAAACAAACATCAAAAAATCAGAAGTGCTTTGTGTTGGGCGCCAGAGATTACAGTTCTAGCTCGTCAACATAATAACGCAAATATTTGTGCTTTGCCTGCCCGATACCTTGATTTTGAAACTACAGTGAAAATTATTGACCTTTTCCTTTCTGTTGATTTTGAGGGAGGAAGACATTTGAATAGGATAAATAAAATTCCTTGCTAAAATTTATGTTTAAATACTCATCAAAATTAAGGATAAGCAGGTAAAAAACAAAAAGATTCGGCAAATATGTAAATTTTATTATCTTTATTGTTGAAAATAAATTGATTAAATAAAAATTATTTTATGTATATTTACATTTGTAAAATAAAAGATAAAAACGACAAGAAAACAAAAGATACAACAAATTTAGCTTCGTTACATTTATCATTTCCGATGTTAGTGTACAATTGCCCACTAGCATTTGCCAAAAATCATGGACGTAAAAATACAAATTTCTTTTGGCGGATTTGTGGGTAGCCATTTCTATGGAATCTAAAACTAACATCTAATAAATATATAACAAAATGGACATATTAAGAAAACATTGGTATGATATTGGTAGCGTTTTTGCCATAGCATTATTAATTTACATTTTCATTAATTTCAACTATTTCACGCATTATCAATTATTAATGTGCTTGAGTTTGGTTTCTTTATTTTTTCATCAATTTGAAGAATACCGGATTGTAGGAACTTTCCCCGGAATGATAAATAAGGTAATGTATAAAAGTGAAATTCCTGATAGATATCCTCTTAACCCAAACACGGCTTTTTGTATAAATGTAATTATAGGCTGGTTTACTTATATTTTAGCCGCTATCTTTGCAGAAAAGATGATTTGGCTTGGATTGGCAACAATTTTAATTTCATTTGGAAATGTTGTTGCTCACACTTTCGTTTTTAATTTTAAAGGAAAAACTTTTTTTAATGCGGGATTAGCAACAAGTTGGCTGGTTCTATTTCCATGCGTCATCTTCTTCTTTTACATTATTCATACCGAAAAATTAGTCTCATTATCAGATTATTTAATTGGAATACCATTAGGAATAGTCTTAAACGTTGTTGGAATTTTAAAACTTATAGATTGGATGGCGAATAAAAATACAACATATATTTTTGAACAAAGAAACTTATTAAAAAAAGATAGGAAGTAATCATAAAAATTATTAATTTTGTAAATTACAATATGATTGGTACAATTGCCATCGTTAGACAACGACTACGTACAGAAAAAATTTAAATTGAAACTATAAACAAATAAAATAAATAAAGCACATTATGAGTACAATCTATGATTTCACAGTTAAAGGAAATAAAGGAGAAGATGTTGATTTCAATCAGTTCAAAGGCAAAGTATTACTGATAGTTAACACAGCAAGCAAATGTGGTTTTACTCCTCAATATAAAGGTTTGGAGGAGTTGTATCTGAAATACGAAGCCTATGGGTTTGTGATAGTAGGTTTTCCGTGTGATCAATTCTTGCATCAGGAACCGGGAAGTGACAGAGAAATATCTTCTTTTTGCGAACTTAATTATGGTGTATCTTTCCCTTTGATGAAAAAAACAAATGTGAATGGAAAAGATGCTGCTCCGATATACAAATATTTGAAAAGTAAAACAAAAGGGATATTCGGTTCGAAGATAAAATGGAATTTCACAAAATTTTTAATATCCGGAGACGGGAAAATAATCAGGCGTTTCAGCCCATTGAAGAGCCCGCAATCAATAGAGAAATACATTGTAGATATGTTATAATAAAACTAGCGCATCTTTACTTCAATAACGGGGGACAGAATGCTACAGTATGGTTTTATAACTTTAATGAGGACAGAAAGTAATAATTTAACACTAAATAATACAAGATGAAGATTTTTTATTTTACCACAACAGGAAATTGTTTGTACATTGCCAAAAATATTGGAGGAGAACTTCTTTCCATTCCACAAATGCTAAAACAAGAAAAAATAAATTTTAAAGATGATGTCATAGGTTTTGTGATACCATGTTACGGTTTTGATGTGCCTGCTATTGTTCGTAAATTTATGGAAAAACATAGTTTTGAAGCAGACTACTTTTTTGCTGTAATGTCTTACGGAAACATACTTGCGACCGGACTTTCCGAGTTTGAAAAATTGGCAAACAAGTCCAATATTAAACTCAATTACACAAATGGAATATTAATGGTAGATAATTATTTACCGGTATTTAAGGTTGAAGACCAATTGGCAAAAGCACCCGGAAGAAAAATAGACGAACATATAAAGATTATCGTAGAAGACATAAAAAATAAGCGTGAAAATCATGTAGAAAAAATAAGTATGGGCATGAAAATATTTTCCGCTATTATTCATAAATATAACAAATCGCTAAAGCCAACTATTGACCAAAAATTTTCAATAGATGATAATTGTAGCAATTGTGAAACCTGCGCCAAAGTTTGTCCGATGAACAATATTATCGTCTTGCAAAATGTTGAATATCAGCATAATTGCTCGTTTTGTCTAGCCTGTATTCATAACTGTCCTGAAAAAGCCATTCACATAAAAGGAGAAAAAAGTGCTTCTCGTTTCCGCAATGAACATATAACATTGAAAGAAATTATTACAGCTAATCAAAACTTATGAATTATTTCCTCAAATTATAACAAAAATAAATGAATAGAAAGCATAAAAATGAAATAATCAATATACGACATAATGAAAAAAGTATGTATAAAAACGAAACAACTAATTTTTTATTGGATTACAAGTTTTTTGTCGGGAGTAATTTTATATTTTTTTCTTAATCTTTTTGATAATTTCGGATTAGGGTTAATGGGAAACGGACACCCATTTGAGATGGGGCTTTATAGAGATTACCTGAATGATTATTGTGTCTTTTACATTTTCATTGTCTGTTTTTTCTATGGAATATTTGCTGTGCTTTCTTCAAACAAATTTATAAAAAGCGGAATATTTGGACAAATAGTTTGGATGTTTCTAATTATTGTACTCACTATTTTGACAAGTTTACCATTTGGCGGCATTTTAACATATTATCTTGATATGAGTAGCGGATACTTTCCCGACAATTGGTTTTATATTTTACTTACAAAAGGAATTTCCGATGGAATTTTATCCGGATGGTTTTTTATCGTTATTTCATTTCCTTACAATATATTATGTGCTGTTGGTGGCTATTTTTTAACAAAAGCAGGAAGCAAATATTTTCAAACAAAATAAAATATCCAAAAGATGATGTCTATAAAAAAATAATACAGAATTAAGCAAATTATCTACGAATCTTACAAGCGACGCAACTACATAGAAGTTGTGTTTGACAGTTACAAAAATTATCTTAATGCAGATGTTTCGTATTTGCAACAATTCCTCCGAACTCTCGGTTTCGTTTTCTGCGATTTTATTGATTGATTTTGTCATATTGTTTTATTTTTATTCTTTGTCTGTCTTTGGCTCTTTGATTGAACGATATTTAAAAAAAGAAATTATAACAATTGCAAAAAGGTTTAATTCTTCAATTGCGTTTATAAACAAATTTACTTCTGTTTGATTAACAATAGAACACTTTACCGTCTTATATAATTCAGAACTGAAAGGATTGAGTATTAATATGAATCCTGAAATAGCAAAAATAAGCATAAAACACCAAATAGAAATAGAAGGAAAAGATTTAATTTTTGCAAATAAAAATGAAAAAACTAAAACAATAACTAACAAAGTTATAGGAAGTACTAATATATCCCAATGCAAATACAAAATTAATAAATGAATTAATCTACAAATAGTTTGGAAAATTAATCTATATAAAAATAAAAATACTATTCCATAATAAATATATTTATTTTTCTCTTTCATTTCGATATGTATTTTCTGTATGGATTAATAATATCTTGTTTCTGGCATGAACTATTATTATTCAATTTTAATAATGTGAACACATTATATTTTAAACGAATCCGGTTTATCCTTTCGTTCAGTTGTTTTATCTTCTCAATCAATTTGTTGAAAAACAATGATTTTTCATTATTAATGTGGCGTTTTGCTTCATCTGTTATATAAGCCACACTAATAGACCAAATAAATCTAATATGTGTAAAGTAGTGGGAATAGTGCTGATTTTATATCGCATGGTAATGGCTTGGACTATTTTATTGATAAAAATTTTTCTTCTAAAATTACTTTTAACCCTAAATTTTCAAAAAGTGTTGGAAGTAATTTTGTTTCAATATCAAAGTTACCGTAAATAGAGTCAAGAACAACTTTATTGTTTTTTACTATTGTTAATCGAGGGTTTTTAATTGAAGTTTGAAAAGGAAGATTATTAACTATTCCAACCGTATCAAGTAAAATGTTTTTTAGTTCTTTTAGTTGCATTCCTGAAAGTTCTTTATTTACCATGTTATTGTTTTCTCCTGTAATCAGCAAATATAGTGGTACCAAATTAAAAATTGGGATATTTTCATTGATTATTTTTAATGGATATTCTCGACAACTTGGACAACCGCTTTGTGCAAAGACTGTAAAAACACAATAATTGCTATCTTTTACCTCTTTGTTTGTTTTTAAATAATTTATTAAAGAGTTTTTAGTTTCACCTTTAAGATATTTTTCTATTTGTTTCTTATAGCTATCCTTATTTGTTTTTATTACATTTTTTATGGAGTCTATCTGTTTTTCAAATGAAATGTTGGTTTTTTGCATTTTTGAATATGACACGAAGATTGAGTCGTTTAATGTCCAACATACGACAGCATCTTCATTATAAAAAACACTATGTTCGAAAATTCGAGGTTTAATTATTTCAGTAATAAAATTAAAATTTTCATCTGTAACAATACAAGTGCTAATGCTATTATCGCCACTTAATCGTGAACTAAGCCAAAACCCAAAATAATATAATTTTTGATAAGAATTGTAAAGTACAATATCATAGCAACCATCTAAATTTTCATGATGACAATACTGGTCTGGAAAAGCCATTATGGTATCAAGCAGTCTTGATTTTACGTTATGTTTTATTGCTTTATCGTTTTTGTAATCCCATTCAAAGACATCGGAGGAGTAAAAAAATCTCATCACAGGAAATCCTTTTGAGGTAGCACAATTTTGTATTGAGTTATAACTTCCGGGGTAAAAAACTTCTTCTTTCAAATATGGGTGATGTATTGAATTTGAAACCATCAGCTCTTCTGTTTCCAAATCATAACAACAAATAACAGGTTCGTTATATTCTTTTCCACCTAAAACAGATTGACCGGCAGTATGTGCAAGTAAAAATATTTTATTGCCTATCATATTAACTCTTAAATTTGTGGTAAAAGGAAAAATTTTTGAAATACTAATGCTATCTTTATTGTAATTTATTAGTTCGTCTATATCAAAAATATAGTCTTTTAACTTTTGTCCTTCATAATTTACAAGATAAATTTTTGCTAATTCATTTACTGGAAGAATGTCGTTTTCTCTATTCCAATTACTTGTTTTACAAATTAATATAATACTGTCTTTATTTATATATTTAAAAGACTCTAAAGTTTCAAGATGTCCTAAAAAACCTTTTATTTCATGATATTTTTCTCCTTTATTGATGTCGTAGAAAGACAATTTTCCCGGCATGTGATAGACAATTAAAGTTTCAATGCTATCAATATAAGCATAATCGAAATTGTCATAATCTACGTACCCGAAACTACTATCATTAACAGGAAAACCAACTTTTTTAAACTCGTCAAAAGTATATAAATACGAAGTATCGTAATTTTTTGTATTATTTTTACAAGAATAAGTGCATACTACAATACAAAATATAAAAATGAGATATATTTTACTATTTTTCATTTTGTTATTATATTTTTATTTCTAATCGTATTCCGGTAACCCGAGTTCCGTCATCATTATAAACAGGTCTTATATTGCAATTTTTTTCATCTTGACTATTAGTATCACAAGTAAGATGTTGTTCTGTTGGATTTACAAATACATAATTGTTTGAATTTTGCGTTGTTTCTGAAACACTGTTTTCGTTACTATAGTCCTGTTTATTATCACTTAATTTTTCGCACGAAACGAAAGCAATTGCAAGCACTGCAATTACCATTATTCTGTAAAACTGTGCTTTCATTTTATTTTTTTATTGGTTACTAACTTTTGTTTATTATCTCTCATTGTTTCTAAATTTACTGCTGTTTCTTTTTTTAATTTTTATGCTACAAATATAGATTAAAATTTATTATTTCCAATGCTTTTTTAAATATTTTTTATCTGTGTGTTTGCAAAGGGTTCAGTCTGTTTTTGTAATTATTTTATTTTTCTGTGTTCCTGAAATTTATTCAAAAAATACCAAAAAGATCACCATTTTTAATTACCTCATCCTTGTAAAAAAACTTACAACCTGAGTTCGGGATAAGCGAGAAAAGAAAATATAAAAAAGGCAAAGTTACAAAGTTTTTTGTATTGCAGACTATTTTTGCAAAGAGTTTAATCGTGAAATCGAAAAACACAAACAATTAACATCAGAAGATGGGAAAATCGAGAAATAGAGCATCAATCCCTAACTCCGCCAAAATTAGGGTGGCTATTGTGTTAATTGTTTGTGATTTTCGATTTAAGTTAAATTACAGACAACCTAATTAGGTTACTTAAACAATTTGGACAATCTTCTGTATTACAGCTATTTATGCAATTTAACTACCTAAACTGAGCGGAGTTAGGGATTAAATCAAGAAATAACAAAAAAATTGATTCAAAATTACGAACAACAAATTTCTCATTTACACGAAGAAATAGAGTTTTTGAAAAAATGTGTAAAATTAAAGAATTAAAAACTATTCATTTTTTCTTACTCCGATTTGCAATTGTTGTGAGAATAATGATTTTTTTGAACAAACAAGCACAATATAAACTCAACCTATAAAATATAGAGAATAAGACAAAATTTTCTTCAAGAGAGAGGAACTATGTAAAAAAGTTCTATTGATTTACAATTTCGTAAAGTGTATTCAATTTTGGTGTTAAAATAATTTCAGTTCTTCTGTTTTTTGCTCTTGCTTCGGAGGTTTTTGCATTATCAATCGGTACATAAGAACTTCTTCCCGAAGGTGTTATATTTGCCGGATTTATTGAAGAATTTGCCAATAAAATTTTCACAATAGAAGTGGCTCTTTTAACACTTAAATCCCAATTATCTGCAATATTTCCATTTCCGTTTAATGGAACATCGTCTGTATGTCCTTCAATCATAATATTAATATCAGGATTCTTTTCTATTGCTCCTGCGAGTTTTTTTAGCGCTTCAACTCCTTTTGTATCAACATCCCATTTACCCGATTTAAACAACAATTGTTCTTCCAAAGATACATAAACATTACCATCTTTCATATAAACAGACAAACCTTCGCCTTCAAAATTTGTTAAAGCATCAGAAATTTTTTGTTTAAGAGCTTTCATTGCATCATTTTGAGCATTTAGTCTGTCTTCTAATTCTTTTACTCGCGCACTTTTTTCGGCAATTTCGCTTTCTTTAACTCCATTCTGAATTTTCATTGCTTCAAGATTTGCTTTTTCTGCATTCAAACGTTTTTCCAATTCCGATAATTGATTTTCTTTTTGCAACAAATCATCTCTGGTTTGCTGTAACATTTGCATTGCTTTTTGTGCGTCTTGGTCGGCTCCTTGACGTAATTTTTCCTGACTTTCCAACAATTGACGGTTTAAGTCGCTAATTTTGTCATATTGCATCGTTAGAGTTCTATAATTTTTTGATGCAAATGCAGTATCTGCAATTAAAGCGTTGTTATCTTTTGTTAATTTTTCATTTGCTGCTTTTAATTCATTATTTGCTGATGTAAGGTTTTCGTTTTCTTTTTTAAGTTTGTTCACATTTTCGTTACAACGTTCGTATTGCCCTTTTGCATATTCTAATTGTTTTGCAGGAACACATGAAAACAAAATGCCCATACAATTAATACATATTGCTAATTTTATAATTACCTTTTTCATCATTAAAAACTTTATACAAAATTAATATCAAAAGAGAATATTTTTTTATGGAATTACAATATTTATTTACTTATTTTTGTTAATTAAAATTATTACTGATTTTCTATGTCAGTTTTTTTAATAAAAATGGAATATTCTGAAAAATATAAATATTTAAATAAAATAGATAGTCCGATAGATTTACGGAAATTAGATTTAAACGATTTGAATTTTGTTTGCAGGGATTTACGAGAATTTATCATTGAACAATCATCAATCAATCCTGGACATTTTGGCGCAAGTTTAGGAACAATAGAACTTACAGTTGCTTTGCATTATGCCTTTAACACTCCTTACGATTTGTTAGTTTGGGATGTTGGACATCAGGCTTATGCACATAAAATTCTTACCGGTAGAAGAGATGTTTTTCACACAAATAGAAAATATAAAGGAATTAGCGGTTTCCCTTCTCCAAAAGAAAGTGAATATGACAGTTTTGGAGTTGGACATTCTTCCACAAGTATTTCGGCTGCAATTGGAATGGCTGTTGCTGCAAAAATGAATAAAGAAAATCGCCAAACAATTGCAATAATTGGCGACGGTGCCTTAACAGGAGGAATGGCTTTTGAAGGATTGAATAATGCGTCTGTGAACAATACCAATATTTTAATTATTCTTAACGATAACGAAATTTCTATTGACGATAGTGCCGGTGCTTTAAAAGGATATTTAACCGACATTGCAGCATCAAAGGCTTATAATAAAATGAAAAATGATGTATGGCATTTTTTGGGAAGATTAAATAAAATAGGTTTGAAAATTCGTGGGACAACTCAAAAAATTGATAATGCTATTAAATCTATCGTTATGCAAAACAGTAATTTGTTTGAGGCTTTGGGAATTAGATATTTTGGTCCTGTTGATGGACATAACGTTGTTTCACTCGCAGAACTTTTTCATGAAATTAAAGATATCCCAGGTCCAAAATTATTACATATTAAAACGGTTAAAGGAAAAGGATTTCAGAAAGCAGAAAAAAATCAAACTTTATGGCACGCTCCCGGAAAATTTGATATGAAAACAGGAAATATTGAGCAACTCAAAACTACAAATGATTACGCACAAAAATATCAAGATGTTTTTGGAGATGCGATTGTAAAATTAGCAAAAGATAACGATAAAATCGTTGCTATTACTCCAGCTATGCTTACCGGTAGTTCTTTGATGAAAATGAAAAAAGAATTTCCCGACAGATGTTTTGACGTTGGAATTGCAGAACAACATGCTGTTACTTTTGCTGCTGGTTTGGCAATACAAAATATTATTCCGTTTTGTTGTATCTATAGCTCTTTTGCACAACGAGCCTACGACCAAATAATTCATGATGTCGCACTCCAAAATTTACATGTAATTTTTTGTTTTGACAGAGCCGGAATTGTTGGCGAAGACGGAGCTACACATCACGGAATTTTTGATTTGTCGTTTTGCAGGTGTGTCCCTAATTTAGTAATTGCAGCTCCTGCAAACGAAATTCAATTAAGAAATTTATTATATACTGCTCAATTAGAAAAAAATAATTTTCCTTTTGTAATTCGCTATCCTCGCGGAAAATCTGTTTTTCCTAAATCTGAAATTACTTTTACAGAACTCAAAATCGGTAAAGGAATGTTTATCATTAAAAATAAAGATATTGCAATTCTTGCATTAGGAAGCGCTGTAAATATAGCCTCCGAAGCTGTTGAAATTTTGGAACAAGAAAATATTTATGTTTCATTATGCAACATGTTGTTTGTTAAGCCATTAGATAAGAGTTTAATTATAGAAGTTTTACAAGACCATAAATTTGTTATTACAATTGAAGATAACATATTAGCAGGAGGATTTGGTTCTGCAATTTCTGAATTTATTACAGATAATAATTATCAGAATAAATTAATTCGCATGGGAATTGATGATATTTTTGTAGAACACGGAAACCGTGATTTATTAATTTCTGCCTATAATTATGATGCTAAATCAATTTGTGATGTTGTTAGAAAACATTTAGAGAAGGTTTAAACGAAAATTGATTTTTTATCAAAAAATATTTTTATGAATAAACATCGCTGTTAATAAAATTTCAGCAATTCATAAATAAATTCTTAAAAAAATATTACCTTTGTAGATATAAAAAAATTACAGATGCAAGATAACGAATTTTACAAATACGCAGTTAAACATTTAGGAATCAACAGCTTGACGTTATATGATTATTCATCAAAAATAAATGCGGAATATTTTACGCCAAATATTATAGAAGAAAGAAAATTAAACGCTGTCGCAATGGACGTATTTTCACGTTTGATGATGGATAGAATTATTTTTTTGGGAGTACCAATTTCTGAAGATGTGGCTAACATTATTCAAGCTCAACTATTATTCCTCGAAAGTGTTGATAATTCAAAAGATATTCAAATTTATTTTAATTCTCCCGGGGGTTCGGTTTATTCCGGTTTAGGAATTTATGATACTATGCAATATATCAATTCCGATGTTGCTACAATTTGTACGGGAATGGCAGCTTCAATGAGTGCAGTTTTACTTTGTGCAGGTGTAAAAGGAAAACGTTCTGCTTTGAAACACAGTCGAATAATGATTCATCAACCTATGGGTGGTGCGCAAGGTCAGGCTTCCGACATCGAAATTACTGCAAAAGAAATCATGAAATTAAAAAACGAACTCTATGAAATTATTGCTTTTCATTCTGGAAATACTATTGAAAAAGTTGAAAAAGATTCAGATAGAGACCATTGGATGACTTCTTTAGAAGCAAAAGAATACGGAATGATAGACGAAATATTAATTCGAGAAAAAAAATAATTTTGATGAAAGAAAAGAAATGCTCCTTTTGCGGACGACCTGAACATGAAACAGGAGGATTAATTTCCGGAATTAGCGGATTTATATGTATAGACTGTATTGAACAAGCTCATTTCCTTTTACAAGATGTTTGTTCTGACAAAAATAAAAAAAAGAAACCATTAGAAAAAGACGATAAAATAAAAATACAAAAACCAACTCAAATAAAAGAATTTCTTGACCAATATGTTATCGGTCAAGAATATGCAAAAAAAGTTCTATCTGTCGCTGTTTATAATCATTATAAAAGAATTTTGCAAAAAAATACAGATGACGGCGTTGAAATCGAAAAATCTAACATTATTATGGTTGGAGAAACAGGAACAGGGAAAACTTTATTAGCAAAAACTATTGCTAAAATGTTAGATGTTCCTTTTGCTATCGTTGATGCAACAGTTTTGACAGAAGCCGGATATGTTGGTGAAGATATTGAAAGTTTACTCGTTCGTCTCCTGCAAGATGCTGATTATGATGTTGAAAAAGCTGAAAAAGGAATCGTATTTATTGATGAAATTGATAAAATTGCTCGCAAAGGTGATAATCCAAGTATTACTCGAGATGTTTCCGGCGAAGGTGTTCAACAAGGATTGTTAAAACTTCTTGAAGGCTCGATTGTGAATGTTCCTCCACAAGGAGGAAGGAAACATCCGGAACAAAAAATGATAGCTGTTGATACGAAAAATATTCTCTTTATTTGTGGCGGAGCTTTTGATGGCATTGATAGATGTATAGCTGCTCGTTTAAATACTCAAATTATCGGTTATAGTTTAAATAAGAAGGATAATGTTATTGATAAACAAAATTTATTACAATACATAATTCCTGATGATATTAGAAAATTCGGTTTAATTCCGGAAATTGTCGGTCGTATGCCTGTTTTAACTTACTTAAACCCTTTAGATAAAGAAGCTCTAAAACAAATTCTTACCGAACCTAAAAATTCAATAATAAAACAATACATAAAATTATTCGAGTTTGATAATATTAAATTGGAATTTACAGATGACGCTTTAGATTTTATTGTTAATAATGCCATTCAATACAAACTTGGTGCAAGAGGGTTACGCTCAATTTGTGAATCAATAATGTTGAATGCAATGTATGAATTTCCTTCCGGCAGAAATAGTTCTTTAAAAGTTACCAAAGAATTTGCTGAACAAAATTTGGATAAAAGTCATATTTTGAAATTTGCGATATAAAAAAACAACGAAAAATTTTTTAGTTTTTGTGTCATAGCTTTCGAAATATTTATTTTGTAGTAAGGGACATTTGACCCAATATTACTGCATAATGCAATGCTCCTTTTTTTAATCCCTAACTCCGCCAAAATTAGGGTGTCTATTGTGTTAATTGTTTGTGATGCAACGATTTAAGTTAAATTACAGACAACCTAATTAGGTTGCTTAAATAATTTAGCTAATTTTCTGTATCACAGTTATTTATGTAATTTAACTACCTAAATTGAGCGGAGTTAGGGTTTAATTCTTCTGCTGAAGCATTATTCAATTTACTAATTTTGCCTTGACTTTCTTTTACAAAAGTTGCTAAGTCATCAAGTTTCACTAATACTTCTTCAAATTGATCATCATTACTTAAATTAAGAGCAATATTTGCCTTTTCTACACTGCCATCTACACCTGCGACAATAGTTTCTTCAGCCAACAACTTTCTGACATGGTATTGGGCAAGTTTTAAGTACACGGTTGTGAGAGAGACTGCGACATTTCCACGAACGTGACAAGGGATAGTTCCTACGATTTTCATATTTGACAGTAAACGACAAAATGTGGAAGAATAAGTAAGTTACTAACAAAAAGCATAATAAATAAATAAAATATCTATTATCGCAAAAAAAGTTGTAATTTTACATCGCAAAATTTACACATAAAGTATGGCATTAAATTTCATAGATTTATTCGCCGGCGCAGGTGGGCTGTCCGAGGGCTTTATTCGGGCAGGCTATGTGCCTTTGGCGCATATCGAAATGGATAAATATGCTTGCAATACGTTGAAAACTCGTGCCGCTTTTCATTGGTTAAAAACCAACAATCAACTGCAAAAATACAAAAAATATCTCTACGAAAAACAGGAAAAAGAAGACGGTAGCAAACTTTGGGAACAAGTCCCCAAAGAAATAATTGATACCGTTAT
>JAITXI010000158.1 GCA_031284905.1 Bacteroidales bacterium | reverse complement strand
TTTTTTATTTCTTTTTTTGTGCTTACCATTTCTTCGTCTTCAAATCCTATTCTATACGACGAAGCTACTCTAAAATTAAAATCAAAATCAAGTTTTATGTTTATTCCAAAATATTTTGCTGAATGAGCTAAAAATTTGAATGAAACCGGAACTGTAACAAAATGAATATTTTCTTTAATATCTGTTAATTTTGCATAATAAACGCCATTTTCATCATTTTTATAGTTAAAATACATGAAATCATTACTACTGTAATTTTTTTGCAACAATGTATATCTTAATCCTGTAATAATTCCAAAACGTGGTAATAAACGATATTCTGTATTTATTCCAAAATTTGAACCATAAGCTTTTGACGATACATAATTATATGAATAAACATCTCTTAAATTTTCCATTATATGAATATTATCATCAGTATAAATAGAATTTACAGAAGCATCAACTCCCAAAAACCAAACATTTGACGAAAGTTTATATTCCTCTTTTTCATCTTGAGAATAAACATTTACAAAAAATGCACTCATCAAAACTACCAAAAATATCTTTTTGCTTATGTGAGGACTAAAGTCGTTCATATTTATTAATTTTATTTTACAAAGATATATTTATTTTTTGTTAAATCCTCACTTTTTCATTAAATATTTTTTATGAGTTTAATTTTTCGGCACAATCTTTGCCATTCACAAATAAAAAATAAATTATCAACTTTTTAAAAAATACAATTATGAAAACTTACACAAAAATCGCATTAATTTTTACCATAATTTTGATAAGTTTTGGTTCAGTTTCAGCACGAATGAGCAGACGTTCGGTAAATGATTTTATCAATAAAACCTCTTATGTTATTAATGAGGCTTATGATATGGTTTATTATTATAATTATTATACTTCGGGAAATCTATCTAAAGCTGTTGATTATCAGAGATATGCAAAATATTTGTATAATACAGGAAGATATGATAATAGCATTTATTACTCAAGTGTAGCAAGAGATTATGCTTTGAAAGTAATTTATTATTGTGATAATTATTGGAATAATTATTATCGTCCTTATAATTATGGTTATTATTATAACAATCATTATTATGGAGGTAACTATTATTATGGCAGAGGTGATTGGAATTACAACAATAATTATCATAACAATAATTATCATAATAATAATTATGGCTACAACAATAATGGTCATAATAATGGCTATAACAACAATGGGTATAACAACAACAGAAGAAACGGCGGAACAGGAAGAGATGGAAATAATAATAGCGGAAATAGAAGTCGTAAAAACGAAACAACAAATACTAATACAAATCGTTCTGTAGGCAATTCTAAATTTCTTTCTACCGGTGAAGGTGAAAACGCTACAGTTAATGTAAATGATTTTGATAATTGGTCAAGATCTTATTATACTTCTGACGAATTAAGTAGTATCAAAGGATTATCTACTATATCAGCAACAGAAATGGATAGAGCAATAAGTAGTAGCAATATAACTAGAACTACTGACGATAGCAAAATTGACAGAAATACTATAAAAGATTTTTCAGCTGATATAACTGCTTATACAAAAGAACATGCTGAAGAAGCTAGAACAATTACAATTTCTCGTCCAACTGATTTTGGAACTACAGAAGAAGTAACACGTTCAAGTGCAGGAAAAGAAATTTTTTCAACTGAAAATAATACAAGGAAAGCTCCTGTTGAAACAGAAAGAACTCCTACAGTTGCTCCAAGAGAAATTACTCCAAATAATAACAGAACAGTCACTCCAACAGAAAACAATAACAGAACTGTTACACCAAGAGAAACTGAAAGAACTCCTGCCGTTACTCCAAACAATAACAGAATTGTTACACCAACTGAAAACGTAAAAACTCCTACCGTTACTCCAAATAATACAAATAGAGAAAATTCAAATTCTTCAAAAGATGTAAAATCTTCTTCTAATAACTCTAATTCTTCTGCAAGTTCTCCAAATTCAAGATCTAATAATAGTTCTTCTTCAAACTCTAATTCTTCTTCAAGTAATAGAAATCGAAGATAAAAATAATTTTTAATAAACAACATAAAAGAAACGACTCATAGTCGTTTTTTTATTGATAATTTCACTTTGAAACCTATTAACCCAAGATCGTAAAAAAAAATAAAAACAACAAAAAAAACATTTTTTTTTGTTATTTTTGTAAAAAAGAATAATAATCATGGAAATTAATACTTTAAAAATAAATATTGAAAGAATCTGGGAAGACAGAAATTTGCTCTCAGAAAATGTGGATTCTATTAACGAAGTTATAGAATTGCTTGATAAAGGAGAAATTCGCGTTGCAGAACCGGAAAATAACGATTGGCAAATCAACGGCTGGATAAAAAAAGCCATTTTGCTGTATTTTGCATCACAGAAAATGAAAACTCATGAAGTAGGGATTTTTGAATTTTATGATAAAATTCCATTAAAGAAGAATTTTGAAAAATTAGGTGTACGTGTTGTTCCTCATGCAATATCTCGATATGGTTCATTTTTAGCAAAAGGAGTTATTATGATGCCTTCGTATGTAAATATTGGAGCATTCGTTGATGAAAATTCCATGGTAGATACTTGGACAACAGTTGGTTCGTGCGCTCAAATTGGGAAAAATGTTCATTTGTCGGGAGGCGTTGGAGTTGGAGGAGTTTTAGAACCGCTTCAAGCAAATCCGGTAATAATTGAAGATAATTGTTTTATCGGTTCTCGTTGTATAATTGTTGAAGGAGTAAGAATTTGTAAAGAAGCAGTTCTTGGAGCTAATGTAGTGATTACAGCATCTACAAAAATTATTGATGTTTCAGAAAGTGAACCGATTGAATATAAAGGGATTGTACCTGAACGTTCAGTTGTTATTCCGGGTTCAATTCCAAAAAAATTCAACGCAGGTACATATAATGTAAATTGTGCTTTAATTATTGGTAAACGCAAAGAATCAACCGATAAGAAAACTTCTCTTAATAATGCTTTGCGAAATTTTAATGTTTCAATTTAATTATGAACGATTTTAATCATTGCGAAAAGATAAAGGTTTTAATTATACAGACAGCCTCTATTGGAGATGTAATTCTGGCAACTCCTATTATAGAAATCCTGTACAAAAAATTTCCTAATGCCATAGTTGATGTTTTGGTAAAAAAAGGAAATGAAACTTTGTTTGAAGCACACCCATTTTTAAATAAAACATTAATATGGGATAAATCTCAAGAAAAATACAAAAATCTATTTCACAATTTATATTATATTAGACAACAAAAATATGATATTGTTATCAACGTACAACGTTTTCTTGCAACCGGTATTCTGACTGTTTTTTCCAAAGCAAAGATCACTACTGGATTTAAAAAAAATCCGCTATCACTTTTTTTTACTCATCGCATAAAACATATTTTCGGAAACAATACTCATGAGAGCGACCGTAATCTGTCGCTTATCTCTTGGCTCGTTGAAGAAGCAGAAGCGCAAGTCAAGCTATATCCGTCTAAAAAAGACGAATCTTTTATATTAAACGATAAATCAGAATTATATATTACAATATCCCCAGCTTCTTTATGGTTTACAAAACAATTTTCTAAAGAACAATGGATTTATTTTATTCAAAATATTCCTGTTGATTTAATGGTCTATTTTTTAGGCGGAAAAGATGATACTGTTTTATGTAACGATATTATTGAAAAATCAAATCATATCAAAGCTAAAAACTTTGCAGGAAAATTAACTTTATTACAATCAGCAGCTTTAATGAAAAATGCACAGATGAATTTTGTAAACGATTCCGCCGCAATGCATTTGTGTAGTGCTGTAGATGCAGCCGTAACCGCTATATTTTGCAGTACAGTTCCGGCATTTGGTTTTGGACCTCTTTCAAAACAATCTAATATTGTCGAAATTCATGAAAAATTATCATGCCGTCCTTGCGGAATACACGGATTTCATAAATGCCCAAAACAACATTTTAAATGTTCTAACGACATTAATATAAATGATTTATTAAAAACAATAGGAATAGAAATACCCGAACAAAATAACAAAATATATTGAAAAAATAGTGGAAGAAAATCAATAATAATCAAAAAAATAATACCATGACAAAAAAAATATTTTTTATAACAATATTATTATCAATTTGTTACAATATATTTTCACAATATTCAATTAATATTAAAATTGTTGATTATCAAAATCAAGAAATCGTTTTTTGTTCTCAATTCGGTGATGAAAGTAAAATAATATCAAATTATTCAACTGATTCGCAAGGACATTTTACAATAAAAACCGATTCGTTAAAAATTGGATTATACCGAATTTATCTACAAGATGATTCCGCTTTTGACTTTATCTTTAATAATGAAAATATTTCGTTGGAAAGTAGTGTCAGTAATTTAGTTTATAATATGAAAATATTACAATCTACTGATAATAAACAATTATATCAATATTATAAGACACAATTAGAAAATGATAATAAAATAGAAATATTAAATCAACTTTTAGATGTATATCCTGAAAGTAATTTTAAAAAACAAGCGGAAACGGAATTAAATTCTTTGAAAAAAGAACAAAAAGAAATACTTTCAAAAGCAATTAAAATAAATCCAAAAAGTTTTGCCGGCAGATATTTATCTTGTTATAAAGAATTTGTAATTCCCGAAAATATTTCAATTCCTGAAAGAACTGAATATATAAATAAAAATTATTGGAATAATTATACAATAAATGATATTGATTTAATTAATTCAGATGCATACAATCAATTGGTTATCAATTTTTTAAAATTACAAATTCAAAAAAGACCAACAGCTGAAATATATTATAATGGGGCAAAAACAATATTAAACACTTTTCGGACAGCAGATAAAAAAATTTTCAATTTTGTTTTTGAATATATTTTATCAGGATTTGAAAGTATGGAATTAACAGAAGAAATTGAAAAATTGAGCTTTGAATTTGCTGATTTTTGTAGCGATGATGATACGGATAATACTCTTGTAATACGATTAAAAAATCATACAAATTTTAAAATTGGGGCAAAAGTTCCTGAATTTTCTGAAACAACAATAAATAATAAAAAAATAGACTTAGTAGCACCATTAAATAAAAAAACAATGATTATTTTTTGGGCTTCGTGGTGTGAACATTGTGCTGAAATGTTACCAAATTTAGCAAAAGAAAAAGATTTTTTTTCAAAAAATAATTTAGATGTTATTACGATAAGTTTGGATAAATATGAAGAAAATCTAAATAATTTTATTTCGGAAAATAATATTCCATTCGATGTAATTTGTGATTTTAAAAGTTGGGAAAATAAAATTGTAAAAGATTATTTTATTTATGGAACACCTTTTATTATAATTGTTGATGAAAATTTACAAATTATTGCCAAACCTTATAATGAAAATCAAATTTTTGAATTTGTAAAAAGGAAATAGATACATTGGGTTTCATAGCGTTAGGGTTTAATATTTACAATAACGTAGCTTCGGTGTTCTTGTAAATATTAATTTTGGATTTATTTATTTTGCATTCCAAGCCATCCAGCCACCAAATTTTACGATAGCACAGCCATTAGTAAACTTAGTTTTAGCTAATTTAATATACATTTTATTTGAATTTTTTGGCTTTAGTACAATGATGTAATCTCCTGTTTCCCTAAATGGAACAGGATTATCTGCAATAGTTAATAATTGAATATAAGCAGTATCATTCGATACTCTGGTATCACCTCTATCTAATTTTGCATCGGCAATTTTACTGTCAGCTGACGTACTAGCTTGGATAGAAACCCAATCTATTTCGCCTTTGTCATATTCATAAACAATTAATTCCGGAAAATCTATTACAACTGTATCTATATGTATGATAGTATCAATTGTATAAGTGGTATCAATTATTATTATATCGTTTCCCGCAGTATCTGTAATATGAGTAGTATCTATATGTTGTACGGTGTCAATTGTACGAGTGGTATCAATTCTATTATCATTAGAAAAATCAGGGAAATCAGGATGTTCGCATGAAAAAAAGATATGAGTAGCTACAATACAAAAAACTATTATTAATATGTATGATTTTCTAATTAAATTTAAAATTGTTTTCATGATAATTTTATTTTTTGCAAAATTATATTAAATTTCCGAAATTTTTATCTTTTTTTTTAATGTTTGTTGCATTTATCTAAATATCTCATAATAAGAGCTATTATAATATTCTAAACAAAACAAAACTAAAATTTAGGTTAAAACCCGCTTCCTTGTTAAAATTATTGTTAGGGGTTTAATCTAAATTATTAGTAAATTTGATGGCTGTTTAATATAAACAACAATTACATCAAAGTTTAAGACTATAACACATAATATAATATTTAGAAAAACATCAAAATAAATTTGTAGTGATAATTAAACTGATTTCAAAGCACTTTTAACGAACGAAAAATTGGTCTTAAAATACTATTATTTACAGCCTGTTGTATCTTCATTTATTGCTGTAATACTTGGTATCGATGTTTTCGGCTGGAAAAAAATACTTGCTGCAGTATTAATTTTTCTTGGTGTTTATATTGTAACTCAAAGTAAATCACGGCAACAAATTGAAAATGAAATAATGAATAAAACTTAAAAATAAATTTTGAAAATCAGCAAAATGATATTTATTTTGTGAATATTATTTTAAAATAATACTGATAAAAAAACTAATTTTTAAAAATAATAATATTTTCATGAAAATTAAATCAAAATTTTTAAAAAAACTAATTTTAAGTGTTTTATCATCTTTGCTATTATCTTTTGGTTGGACAGATTGGGGTACAGGATTTGTTATGTTAATAGCGTTTGTTCCATTTTTATTCCTGATTGATAGTTTATTAAAAGATAATTGTACATGTAAAAATTTGAAATTCTTTGGATATTCTTGTTTGACAACTTTTCTTTGGAATGTTATGACAACATGGTGGGTTTCACTCGCTTCTATTCCGGGAGGAATTGCTTCTGTCATATGTTATACACTTTTTATGTCGTGCACGATGACACTTTCATTTGTTATTTTGAAAAAATTTGGAAAACGAATAGGCTATCTCGCATTTATTACAAATTGGATTGCTTACGAATATGTTTTTATGAATAGTCAGATTGCATGGCCATGGCTTATTCTCGGAAACGCTTTTGCAAATAATATTCAATTAATCCAATGGTATGAATTTACAGGACATATCGGAGGTACGTTATGGATTTTGTTAGTAAATTTAGTTCTTTTTGAAATTATAAATTTAATAAAAAATAAAAAATCTAATTCAAGCTTAATTTTGAATTGTTCTTTATTGTCTTTGTTCCTGATTGTTCCTATTGGATATTCTTTGATTCGATATTATTCTTATAAAGAAGTAGGAAAAGAGATAGATGTTGTTGTTGTTCAGCCAAATATAGATCCTTACAATGAAAAGTATAATGAATTACCGGTAGAAGAGCAAATGACAATAATTTTGGATTTAGCTAATGCTGTTGCTGATGAAAACGTTGATTATTTTGTTGCTCCTGAAACTGCAATTCCCAGTTATATTTGGGAAGATGAAATTCAAGATGATAATTGTATCCTTTATATGAGATCATTTTTGCAATATTACCCAAGATCCGAATTTTTAATTGGTGCATCAACGAGGAGATTGTATATTGACGGTGTTAATAAAACCGAAACTGCAAGAAAAAGAAGAAATTCTGGAGATTATTATGATATTTATAATACTTCTCTTCAAATTGATACTTCTCAAAATATTCCTCTTTATCATAAAAGCAGATTAGTCCCCGGTTCGGAAATTATGCCGTACCCAAAAACTTTAGGGTTTATCCAAGATTTTATGTTCGACTTAGGTGGAATGACCGGTACTTGTGCCACACAAATCGAAAGAACTCCTTTTAAAAATATTCATAATCATATAAAAGTTGGTGTACCAATTTGTTACGAATCTGTTTTTGGTGAATTTCTTGCCGAATTTTCAAAAAATGGTGCAAATTTTTTCGCAATTATAACAAATGACGGTTGGTGGTATAACACTCCCGGTTATCATCAGCATAATAGTTTTGCTCGTTTGCGCGCTATCGAATCTCGTAGAAGTATTGCAAGAAGTGCTAATACAGGAATTTCTTGTTTTATTAATCAACGCGGTGATATAATAAAACAACTTGATTGGCAAAAAAGAGACGCTATTCGCAGTAAAATAACATTAAATGATAAAGTTACTTTCTTCGCTAATTATGGTGATTATATTGCTCGGATTTCTTGTTACTTATCATTGCTGGTTATTCTATTATTGATTTCAAACTATTTCAAATCTCTTTTCAATAAAAAAAAGGTTCTTAAATAAATAATATAATGAAAACATTGATTTCTATTGCGATAGACGGATTTTCTGCGTGTGGAAAAAGTACTTTGGCTAAAGATTTAGCTTCAATGTTAGATTATAATTATATTGATAGTGGTGCAATGTATCGAGCTTTAACATATTTTGCGATTAAAAACAACTTAATTTCTGCTAATTTTTTTCATAAAAATTTGTTAATAAATAAAATGGAAGAATTAGATATTGGCTTTGTATTAGATGAAAATGATAAAAATTGTATTACTTTAAATAATAATAATATTGAAGATAAAATTCGTTCTATTGAAGTTTCAAATTTTGTTAGTAAAATAGCAGAAATTCATGAGGTTCGTGAAAAAATGGTTAAAATTCAGCGAGAATTAGGAGAAAATAAAGCAATTGTAATGGATGGCAGAGATATTGGCTCGGTAGTTTTTCCTGATGCCGAACTTAAACTTTTTGTTACTGCAGATATTGATGTTAGAACAAAAAGACGACTGCTTGAATTAAAAAATAAAAATATCGTTGTCAATTTTGAAGAAGTTAAAAAAAATTTGATTGAAAGGGATTTCTTAGATTCTCACCGAAAAGACAGTCCACTTATTCAAGTAGAAGACGCAATTGTGCTTGATAATTCAAATCTTACAAAAGAAGAACAACTCATAATCGCACATAATCTTGCTTTAAATAAAATAAATTCATAAAATTATTGTAACTTTCATCTATAAATTTTGGAGTAAATTTTTATTCATCTGTGTGTAAATTGAAAAATTTCATGTATCTTTGTATGAAATTTTATTTATGACAAATTTTACCGACATAAATAATACATTTGAAAGTTATCAAAAAATAATTAATTTTTATCATGAACATAAAGATAAAAATTTTGATAATATTTCAATAGAACTGCAAAATTGGTTTGCTGCAAATATGTGTGCGGCTCTTGGTGCAATTCTTGATTTATTTACAGAACAGTTAAATTTTATCTCTTTTAATAAAATAGCAAAAACTATAGAACAAGTTCTGCAAAAAAATGATTTTTTAACATATTATGGAAAGAAAAAAGAAATAGATTCTAACAACACTACTATAAAATTTCAAAAATTAACCCCTGAGGATGGAAAATATTTTAATTCTTATGTAATTAATGAGTTAATCAATCGCTCCGAACTTCCCAAAATGTCAATAGCTGTGAAAGAAAAAATTGTTGAAGCTATTTATGAAATTTTTGTTAATGCTCAAATCCACAGCGAAACAAAAAATATTTATACTTGCGGACAATTCTTTCCCAAAAAGAATAAAATTGAATTTACAATTGCGGATACTGGAATAGGTTTTAAAAATAAAATAAATAAAAAATTTAACCGTTCTTTAAATGCGACTGATGCAATTAAGTGGGCGGTTGAAGATAAACATACTACAAAAGATGTTTCAGGAGGTATTGGATTGGCATTATTGAAAGAATTTATTATATTAAACAAAGGCAAAATACAAATTATTAGTAATGACGGTTTTTATGAATTTGGACATGAAGGAGAATCTATAAAATTATTCTCAGCAGAATTTCCGGGTACAATTGTAAATTTAGAATTTTGCACAAATGATAATGATAGTTATTTACTAAAAAGTGAAATAGATAATAATGATATTTTTTAAAAATGGAAAATACAGAAATTAATATAAATATTGTAAATACAATAGGAGATGTTTACGCAGTAGAAGCCGAAGACGGACAAAAAGTTTTCGACTTAATTAAGAAAGTTTTTGATGAAAAAAGAAATGTCGTCTTAAATTTCATTAATGTAGAAATAATGACTTCTGCTTTTCTAAATACAGCAATAGGACAATTATATAAAGATTTTTCGGAAGATTTTATTAGAGATAATTTAAAAGTAGAAAATATTTCAAATTCAGGAAAAATAATTCTAAAACGAGTAGTTGATACTGCCAAAATGTTTTATAATGACCCAAATACATTTGAACGTTTGCAAAAAAGTATTGATGACATTTTAAATGAATAAATTATGCTCTACGATTTATCTAATATAAACAAACTCGAAAACGAAAAAATTTTTGTAGATGCAAATGTTTTGATTTTTTGGAATTGGTCAACAGGCAAAATAAAGCAAGAAACAGATTATTCTTCTATTTATGCTAAATTACTTGAACAGAGAAACCATATTTATGTCGATTTTATTGTTATTTCAGAAGTAATAAATAGGCTAATAAAAATAGAAACCAAAAAAAACGATATTAATATAATTGATTTCAAAAAATTTCGGAATAGTGAACAAGGGAAAGAAAAATTAAAAGAAATATATTCAGTCGTTCAAGAAAGAATATTAGATAATTTTGATTTAGCAGAAAAACATTTTACAAAAGAAAACATTTTAGAATTTTTAAGTATTGATTCATTAGATTTTAACGACAAGGCAATTTTGAAAATTTGCAAAGAGAATAATTTTATTTTACTGACTGATGATATTGATTTTAGAAATTCTGATGTTGATATTTTGACTTGTAATAAAAAAATAACCCAATGCAAGTAGAAATCGACAAATATTCAGGTTTTTGTTTCGGAGTTACCAGAGCAATAAAAAATACTGAAAATTTATTGAATAATTCCGACAATTTTTTTTGTCTTGGTAATATTGTTCATAATAACAAAGAACAAGAACGACTAAAAAAATTAGGACTTTCTACAATTGATTATGAAGACATTGATAAATTGTTAAATCAAAATTTAATAATTCGAGCCCATGGAGAATCTCCTGAAATTTACAATATTCTGAAAAGAAATAACCTGAATATTTTTGATAATACTTGTCCTGTCGTTTTAAAATTACAGCAAAAAATCAGAAAAATTTATCTTCAAAATCCCAAAAATCAGATACTTATTTTTGGGAAGAAAAAACATCCCGAAGTTAATGGTTTACTCGGACAAACTAACGATTCTGCAATCATTATTAGTTCTTTTGAAGAAGCTAAATCTATCAAAATGAGATTCCCATTTTTTTTATTTGCCCAAACAACAGCTGATTTAGATGAATATTTGAAAATTCAAAACTATTTGAAAAAATTTTTGAGTGGAAACGACCATGAAGATTTTTTTTTCGATACAATTTGTCCTAGCGTAAAAAATCGTATTCCTCAATTACGTGAATTTTGTAAAAATCATGATGTGATTGTTTTTGTTTCTGATTATGAAAGTTCAAACGGAAAAATGCTGTTTGATACTTGTAAAAAAAATAATGAAAGTTCATATTTTGTAACAGATGAGAAAGATTTAAAAACAGAATGGTTTGGAAATTTTAAAAGTGTTGGTATTAGCGGAGCAACTTCTACTCCAATTTGGCTTATGGAAAATATTAAAAATGAAATTATTAATTTAATTTTAAATCAAAATGAATAGACAAAATTTTTCTGAAATATTGTTACTTCTGCATAGTAAAGAAAATGAATATTTGTCAAATTCGTTTTCTTATTTACGCATGCCGTTAGGTCTGCGCCCAAACGACAAAATATTAGATAATATCAAAATGTTTATAAAAATTTAATAATAAAATAATGACAAAGAAAAATTTATTGTTTATCTGTTTTCTTTTTGTAACTTTATTTGCAAATTCGCAAATAATTACAAAAATTTATGATATTCAAGGTTCAGGAGAAACTTCAGAATATTATAATGAATACATTAATACAGAAGGAGTTGTAACTTTAACACTTTTTGGTGAAAATCAACTTAATGGTTTTTTCCTTCAAGATACTTTGGGAGATAATAATCCGGCGACTTCTGATGGAATTTTTGTTTATGGACTTCAAAATGTTCAACAAGGCGATTATATTTCTCTTCGTGCAAAAGTTACTGAATATTATGGTAAAACCGAATTGACAAATGTCTCAAATTTACAAATATTATTTCAAAATATTTCTCTTCCTTATATAAATTTGAATTTTCCGACCGATTTCGATAATTATGAAAAATATGAAGGAATGGTCTTTTGTTTGAATCAAACTATGGTTATTACTTCTACAAGTCAACTGAAAAATCACGGAGAATTAATTATTTCTTCAAAACGTTTGCGAGAACCGACAGATGTTGCACTTCCACTTTCGGATTCAGCTATTGAAACTTTGGAACAAAATGATATAGATTATATTTATTTAGATGACGGCTCAAATTCGTATAATCCTATACCTACTCCTTTTCTTGACGAAAATTCAACCCGTAGAACCGGTGGAAAAATTGATAATTTAAAATGTGTTTTAGATTATGTAAATTCTTATTGGGTGCTTTATCCTATAGAAAATTTTTCTATTTATGGAAATGAAAGAACAAATTTTCCTGTCGAACCCGGCGTTTCTTACGATTTAAAAATTTGTGGTTTTAATGTTGAAAATTTTCTTGATGAATCGGAACTTCAAAAAATTCGTATCGTTAAAACTCTTAAAGCAATAAATGCGGACATTTTTGGACTTTGCGAAATCAAACAAGGACAACAATATATAGAAACTTTAGTAAACGCTTTGAACGAATCTATTGGTGAAAATACTTATTCTTATATCAATACAAATCAAAATCCTTCGACTTATACAACTACTCAAATTATTTATAAACATGATGCAGTAACTCCTTTTCGCGATTTTTATATAATAAATTCGTCAGGACCAATGAATAGAAAAATAAATCAGGGATTTTTTATAAATAATTCTAATGATAATTTTATTTTGTCTGTTAATCATTTGAAAGCAAAATCAGGAACAGGAACAGGATTAGATGCCGACCAGAATGACGGACAAGGAATTTTTAATTATACCAGAACTCAAGAAGCACATGCAGTTGTAGAAACGCTTGAAAATTTGAAAGAATATTTTGAAACAGATAAAATTTTAATAGTTGGAGACTTAAATTCGTTTGCAAAAGAAGACCCGATTGAAATTTTTCGAGAAGCAGGGTATGAAAATCAGCTTACAAAATTTCATGAAAATGAATATTCTTATTGTTTTGGGAATGCTGTGGAATATCTAGATTATGCTTTGGCAAACGAACAAATGGAAGAGAAAATTGCTTTTGCAAATGTTTGGCATATCAATGCAGATGAAGCACATTTCCTTGATTATCAGGAATGTAATGAGGAGCAAGATTTTCTGTTCCGTAGTTCCGACCACGACCCAATTATTGTTTATCTAAATTTCAATTCCCAAATAAACATTGTTAATTCAAATCTTAATATTTTTAAAATATTTCCTAATCCGGCATCTTCAACAATTTCATTGCAATTATCAGAAAATATTAAGCAATTGGAAATTTTTAATATAACAGGAAAAATTGTAGATTCAATTTATTATTTTAATAGTAAAGAAATAAATATTTCAAATTTGCAAAAAGGAGTTTATTTTGTAAAAATTTTGACCGAATCTAATAAATATTATTTGCAAAAATTTGTAAAATTATAGATAAGAGTAGCAGTGAATAATGTGCGACTATTCGTTTATTTTTCATTTCCCGTTCACCGTATTTGTTTCCTGTTCAATAAATTCAACTTACTTGTTCCAAAGGTCAAAATGTTGGAATAATTGCTCGTTTTCAGCGTTTTTAAACCCTAACTCCGCCAATAACAACAAATAGTAAGTAAGAACCAGTTGATTTTGTTTTAGAAATTACTTTTTTTCTATCTCATTTTGCATCTCATGTTTAGCATAGTAATAATTCAAAGCGTCATAACGTTGAGCAAAAAATTTAATTCTTTTATTAAATTCGGAATACGACATTTTTTCTGAATTATTCCAAGCGATTTCTGATAAAGCAGCCATGCGAGGCAAAACCATATATTCAGCTTGTTTAAAATTTAAAATATATTCTGACCAAAGATTTGCCTGAACGCCAATAATATATTTCTTCTCATTTTCTGATAAAGAATCCGGAATCGGATTCCAAGAGAGAATTTTTTCACAATTTGAAAAACCACCGAAAGCAAAAGGTTCGGCATCTTTATTTTCACTTTGATAATGGTCGAAATAGCAGACCGGATTCGGTGTCATAATGACATTATGCTTTTGTCTTGCGGCAATAATTCCACCGGTTTCCCCTTGCCACGACATTATTGTTGCATTTGCTGCAATTCCTCCTTCTAAAATTTCGTCCCAACCTATAATTTGTTTTCCTTTGGAATTAATATATTTTTCCATTCGTTGCACAAAATAACTTTGTAATTCGGCTTCATTTTTGAGGTTATTTTCTTTAATTCTTTGCTGACATTTTGCACATTTTTTCCAACAAATTTTCGGGCATTCATCTCCTCCAACATGAATATACGGAGAATTTGGAAAAAGTTCACAAACTTCATCAATTACAGTTTCAAGGAATTTAAAAGTTTTATCATTTCCGGCACAAAACACATCATCGAAAACACCCCAATATGTTCCGGTTTCATAATTTTCACCTTTACAACCCAATTCAGGATAAGCTGCCAAAGCTGCCAAAGCATGTCCGGGCATTTCAATTTCCGGAATTACTGTAATAAAACGCTCTTCTGCATATTTCACAATTTCTCGAATTTCATCTTGAGTAAAAAATCCCCCGTAAAGAATTCCGTCATACGTTCCCCAATTTTTTTTAATTAAAGTTTCTTTTCGTTGAGAACCGATTTCTGTAAGTTTTGGAAGAGCTTTTATTTCAATTCTCCAACCTTGATCATCTGTTAAGTGAAAATGAAAAGTATTAAATTTATGCAAAATTAATAAATCAATATAAGTTTTCACTTCTTCCACTGAAAAGAAATGACGACAAACATCAAGATGCATTCCTCGATATTGAAAATCAGGATAATCAGAAATTTCCATTTGTGGAATTTCTATTTCCCAAGGTTTAAAATTAAGAACATTTAGTGGTAAGAATTGTCGTAAAGTTTGTATTCCCCAAAAAATTCCACGAAAATCTCCCCCTGAAATTGTAATATCTTTTTTATCAACTTTTAAATTATATGCTTCTGTCGATAAATTATTATCAATTTTTAAAATAATATTTGTACATTTTTCATTTATCGAATTTGATACGCTACAATTCAAACACGAAAATAATTCAGATAAATAATTTGTAAGTTTATCGTAGTTTTCATTATTTTCAACAACAACAAAATTAACATCATTTCTAAAATGCAAAATTTTATGAGTCGTTTCAATCTTTTTAGGGTTAGGCAAAATATTATTCACAAACTCCGGTTTATTACAAGCTGTTAAACTTACGATTAAAATTGATATTAATACTGTTTTTTTCATTTTATAATTATAAATTATTGATTTTAAAGAATTTTATAAAATTTTATGTTTTTTTCTATACATTAACAAAAAAACAGGTATAAATACTTAATCTTTTTGTTTTCTTAAGAGTTCTTTTAATTGCAGATTTTCTTCTTCTAATTTCTGAATATACTTTTTTTGCGTTTCAAGTATAAATTCAGGGATAGAATAGATATTATTACATTGGTAGTTACCGGAAGCGTTATCTTTGCAAATAAAAAATTGACTATCATCCGACTCGTAAATATCCTCTACCGACACTCCTAATATTTGAGCTAATTTTTCCCATTCGGAAGAATGTATTTTCAACTGACCTTTTTCTCTGCGACAATAATTTGATTCATCTATGCAAAGTTTTTCAGCCATATTCGTTTGAGAAAGACCTTTCTTTTTTCTTTCTTCAATAAGTTTTATCTTTTCCATAAAATTATATTTTATATCGCAAAATTACATAAAAAATTTAATTTTTCAATATCAAAGATGAAAAAGAATTTTTTTATTAAATAAAAAATGTACATTTTTTACAATATAAATGCAATTTATTTATAATTATAGTCTTTAAATATTTATATTTCAATTAATTACAAATTGCATAAATTCGCAATAAAATTGCGGATATTTGCAAACCAATATAAAACTTTATTAATTAGTTTTGTATTATAAAAAATTTATAGTAATTTTATAGCATAAAAATAAGAGAATTTTAATAACCAAATTTTTAACAATTTAATATTTTTATTATGAAAAAATGTATTTTTATTTTGATTTTTAGTGTAGTTGTTATTTCATTGTTTGCCGCAGCACCACCAAAGCTTAGGGTGACAAAAATTGGTGGGAGATGGAATAAAGATTTAGACCAAGTAACATATAAGTATGTATATTGGGAAACAACAAATGGAACGATGTCCAGATTAGTCTGTAAATGGAGAGGTTTTGAAACTTGTCCTAAAATTTCAATTATTACTGTTGGTGATGGACCGGAATATGCCAATAAAACAAATGGTTTAACTATTGCCGAATTAGAAACGATGGCAGAAAAAACCATAAAAGACAATTTATTTTTGGGAAACACATCCGGAAAAATAATTTTTAAAAGCAGTAATACAATAATTTATTATCAAGATGCTCAATTTGTTAAAGATGACGAAGGTAATCTTACTGACGAGATAGAGTATGACATGACAATAGATTTCGAGAACCAATTCAAGTATTAGAAACAGAGTGAGTGAATTAATATATTTTATTAATTCACTCACTTTAATTTTATTATTTATGCAAAAAATTATATTTTTTATTTTAAATATATTTATTTCAATATCATTATTTTCGCAAGAATTTTCAAAAGAAAAAATAATTGAAATAAATCAATTGACCGGTGAAAATTTTTATGATGTTAGCGACGTATTAGAAAGTAAAACAAAATTTATTATTCCGCTAAATCCGGCTTTTGAAAATGAAGAAAATTTCATTAAATTTATAATAATTGACAGCAATTATAACGTTTCTTTTGCAAAGTGGAAACATTTAAGTCTTATTCCGGGATATTTGTTTTATTGTGATGCCGGATTGGTTTACCCAAACAATAGGATTATTATAATGTCAGACGAGAAGTTATTTCTTGTTAAACAAAAAGGCGACAAATTTGTAAATATTGCCAAGAAAAAATTTCCGACAGGCAAAAATAATGAATATGAAAGAATAGATTTTATGAATTATCCGGCTTATGATCATATTTTATTATCAAGTACTTATAATTCTTGGAATTGTATAGATGAGAATAGTTTATACTCTAAAATCAGATTGGCAAAATTTAATTTTAAAAAAGGGAAAATAGAAAAGAAAGTTGAGCTTGATGTCGGCAAAGGAATTTTTTTAGGAATGTTTAGCTTCGATTGGATTGCTACATCTAACAATGCTATTGCCGTTGCTAATCCCACAAAACCGGAGATTTATTTATATGATAATAATTTAGATATTAAAGACACCATTTTTATAGATTATCCGGATATAATAAAAACCGGAAAATTTATTGACAGTATTATATCAGATGATATAATAAAAAAATATAAATACAAAATGAAGGAACTCGGCGATTTTTTGTTAGCATCAGCTGATATTTATAAATTGCCAAAAATCAAAAAAATTGTATTTATAAACGATGATTTGCTATTAATTTGTGTTCAACCAAAATGCAATAGCGGAGAAGAAAATTGTGGGGCTAAAACTTTATTCTATGTTTATTCGCTTTCTAACGAGGAATTTTACGATAACAATGGAGTTTTAAGTAATTTTAGTGCATTTAACAGTACTGCCAATACTGTATTTATAAACAATCAGGCAATAAATATAACAGATTCGGTAGATGATTCAGACAAAATAAGATATTCTGCAAATTATAATCAAGTGAAAGTTGATCTTTTGGATAAATATGTACAAATAATAGATACAACAGTTTTATTATCAGCCAATAAAAACTTACAATATTATAATATGAATAATTTTGCTCAAAATTTTTCGGATTTTGATTATATCTACATTTCAGATTTACTGGCATGTAGTCATTGCAGGTATTTAGATAAATTTAAAAAAATTTTGGTAGTTCACTGTTTTTCAAAAAATGACAAAAATGATAAAACATCAAGGTTTTTTTATAAAAAACAATACGAACTTATGTTTAAAAATCCGACAGTCGTTTTTACTAATTATTCCGATATTAACGAAAATATAGAAAAAAATAGTTTTTACAAAATAAAAGTATTCTAAAAATCAATAACGTTATGAACGTAGCCCTAAACGAAGTTAAACCTGACATTTGATAATTTATTCTGTCAATTTTGAAAAAAATTCTTGCCTATTTGTGTGTAATTTAAGTAAATTTTATAATTCAGGATGATTTTAGTATTTTTGCAAAAACAATTAAAATATGAAAATTAAAGAATTTTTCCATTCGTTAACATGGTTTGAATATATTTTAGAAATTTTGTCGTTAATATTAGTAATTTTATCTATAATATTATTTGTTATATTTTGGTTTACGGCACACCACCACTTGTAACTCGTCCTTATTACACACCTGAAGAATAAATGTAATTATAATATTCTGTTACTTTTAGCGTTACAAATAAAAACAAAATTATGCGAAAAAAAATTCTAAAAAATATTATTTCTGTAATTTTAGATTTTTTAATAATATTGTTTTTTTTCTACGGTTTAGACTTTTTGTATTTAGGCATTAATTATTATTTTAATTATATATTAAAAATTAACCCTTTATTTGTAATTTTTCCTGTTATTGTCATTTTGTATTTGTTATTAACTATTGTTAATCATGGAATTACACCTGGCAGAAACTTTATGAATTTTGTGAAAAAAAGTAATCAAATTTCTATAGGTAATGAAAAAATATCTGTTTGGGCTTCTTTTTTCTCAAGATTTATAGATTGGTTTATTATCTATACATTATCAATATCTATAGATAGATTTTTGTTAAATTTTGTTTTTATAGATACAATCTTTATAATAATGTTTGTTGCTCCAATTTATTATATAATTTGCTATTTAATAAGACAGCAGACTTTGGGAAATTATCTCTTCGGAATTAAACTAGTTTTAAAAAATGATAATAAATCGTTTTGGAAATCTATTTTAGTAAGAGAATTATCAAAATTTGGAATAGGATATTTTATTCCAATAATTATTTTTATTTCTTTAGGTTGGAAAAATCATTACATAAATTCTTTACGTGTTTTGTATATAAATCTAATACTCGTACTTGTTTTTTATACTGTTAAGAACAAAATGTGGTGGGATTGTTTAGCAAAAACAATGAAAAAACAAACTCCGATATTTCTAAAAAAAAAATTATTATTTGGATTTTATTTGTTTTTGTTTGTAGCAATGTCATATTTAGTCTTTGTCTTTTACAACAACTACAATAATCCCGAACAAGAAAAATTTTTAGGTTTTGATATTCCTTTTAAACGAATAGAATATCCTAATAATAGAAATATAATTCCCTACCAACAATTTTTAGAACATCATAAACAAAATCCAAAAAAATATCTACTTAATTTATTTGAAAAATACGACATTGTTATTCTTTGTGAAGCCTTTCATCCTGAAGATACGGAATGGGATTTTATTTATGATGTAGTTAGCGACAAATATTTTATAGAAAAAATTGGTAATATATTTACAGAATATGGTTGTGTAGAAGACCAACAAAAAGTTGATTCTTTTATGAAAACAAATTTTGAAAACGACACATTTATGTATAAAACCACTGCTACTTTGATGGATTTTGACGAAAGAGGTAATTTTTATTATTTTATAAATAAATTGTATAAATTAAACCAAACATTACCGGATAGTTTTAAAATAAAAGAGCATTTTACAAGTATGCACAAGGACAAATATTTTTCAAGTTGTTATTTTGATTCTGCTTATCATAATCATCCTCCACTTGAAACCAGTATGTATGATAAAACTATGGCTAAAGCAGTAATTGATTGGTATAGAGATACTAAAGAATTTCGCAAAAAATGTTTAGTAGTAACAAACTATCGGCATGCTTTTATTATAAATTCAGATGTTCAAAAAACAAAATCAACAAATAGTGGAGGTTTTAAAGATAATCAGGCTCAATACATTTATGATACATTTCCCGAACAAACTACAAATGTTATGTTTCATAGTGTTGGACTAAAAATAGGTTTAGGTTTTGATTTTTGTCCTATACAAAATGGAAAATGGAATCGTGCATTAAAAAATACTAATTACAAGCCTATTGGTTTTGATTTTAAAGATAGTCCTTTCGGTAAAGATAATTTTGATAGATTTCCTTATTATAAAAAAGAATTACCATTTTGTTATGAAGATATTTTTAAAGGTTATATTTTTTATAAACCGGAAGAAGACTGGACCTATTCAACACCGTTATTTGCAAAGTACGCAATGGAAGAAGAATACAAATGGGCTTCTACAAATAATTTGATAGACACAATTAAAGCAAAACAATGGATAAACAATTCTATAAATGAAGGAGGATTAAATAATGCTTTAATTCCTATAAATTTGATTTCTTACGCATACCATTTTATCGATTTGATAATATGGTTCTTTTGGGCTTTAAGCGCTTGTTTTATCACAATTATTAGAATGATAGTTCGTCAAAAGAAGATATAAGTCTGTTATTGTGTTATGTATAGGTGTTTAGATTGTAGATTTTCAATAAACGATAAAGATAATATTTTGTCTAAATCTTCGTTTTGCAATTATAACCCTTATGTATAAAAATCAAATTTTTTGCATAATATTTTTTTTATTATTAATGCTTTTTTCAAAAAAACTGTGTTGTCAGGATGATTGTTCGTTGCGATATAAAGCTGATTCTTTATATTTAAAACAAAATTATTATGAAGCAATAAAAATTTACAAACAAAGACAAGAAAAATTATATTATAACTATTATATGTTAGCTGTTTGTTTTTGTAAACTGGAATTAAAAGATTCCGCAGAATATTATTTACAAAAAGCCGTTGAAAATAATTTTTATTATAATGAAACTTTTTACTATAACAACATTAAAAACTTAGATTCGGATAAACGTTTATCATGTTTGTATAATAACAGCAAATTGGATTCTCTTCTACAAAGAAATTATAATAAAATGAATGAAAATATTGATGAAAATTTACGAAAAGAATAGTTTTTACAAAATAAAAGTATTCTGAAAATCAATAACGTTATGAACGTAGCCCTAAACGAAGTTAAACCTGACATTTGATAATTTATTTTGTCAATTTTGAAAGAAATTCTTGCCTATTTGTGTGTAATTTAAGTAAATTTTATAATTCAGGAAGATTTTAGTATTTTTGTAAAAATAATTAAAATATGAAAATTAAAGAATTTTTAAACTCGTTAACATGGTTTGAATATATATTAG
This sequence comes from Bacteroidales bacterium, assembly GCA_031284905.1. Lineage (GTDB taxonomy): Bacteria > Bacteroidota > Bacteroidia > Bacteroidales > ML635J-15 > Bact-19. The sequence goes on along the minus strand of JAITXI010000158.1, from coordinate 10,105 downwards.
AAATTTTGTCGTTAATATTAGTAATTTTATCTATAATATTATTTGTTATATTTTGGTTTACGGCACCTGATATTGTGCCTATTCATTTTAATTATAAAGGGATAGCTGATGGTTTTGGCAGTAAAACTACTTTAATAATTTTACCTATTATTACTATCATTTTCTATATCGGATTTTTAATTTTAGTAAAATTTCCTCATCTTGTAAATTTGCCTTTAAGTGTTCATAAAAAAAATGCTGAAGAACGAGATAAATTAGCTGTGAAAGTTGTTAGGATAATGAAACCACTAATTTGTGCACTATTTACTTTTCTGTCTTGGTATGACTTAAAAAATATTAGTCAGCTTGAAAATTATGAAGAACCAAATACGCTTTTTATTGTCATTATGTCATTGTTTTTTATAGCAATAATTTTATGTCTTATTTTTGTAACAATAAAAATGAAAAAAATAAAAAATAGAGGGGCTGAATAATTTGTCTAAAAAATAGTGGTAATCACAGCATATATAAAAAATATAACTACTCAACCTCAAGAAAGAAACTTGCTATTATTAATGACTTTGTGAATAAAAATAGTAATAATTATCATTTTAAAATAAATGTTCAAGGCTCAAATGGTAAAATAGAAAATTCAGAAAAAATAAAATCATTTCCATATAGATCGCTTTGTTCCGGCAATACTATGCTCATAATCTTTATTTATTTAAACCATAACTCCGCCAAAATTAGGGTGGCTATTGTGTTAATTGTTTGTGATACAACGATTTAAGTTAAATTACAAACAACCTAATTAGGTTACTTAAATAATTTAGATAATTTTCTATTCCCCGTTCTTTTAGCGAATGATTTATTTTAATATGTTGAGCGTATTCTAATAATTTAAAGTCGTTCAATCATCTTTGAGAAAATTTTCGTCATTTTTGCTTCTGCCAAATTTGCTACTTTTTGAACTTCTTCATGGGTAATTTCGACAATTTTTTCAGGAACACCCAAATCAGTAATTATCGACATTGCAAAACATGGAATTTTCATTTGACGAGCCACAATAATTTCCGGAGCTGTTGACATTCCCACAGCGTCAGCACCGACAATTCTAAAATATTTGTATTCAGCCGGCGTTTCGTAAGTTGGGCCTGTTGTTGCTAAATAAACTCCTTCTTGAAGTTGATAACCAATTTCAGAAGAAACATATTTTGCTAATTTCACTAATTCCGGGTCGTAAGCATGTCCCATATCCGGAAACCTTGCTCCAAATTCCGCTGTGTGTTTTCCGATTAAAGGATTGGGAATCAAATTAATATGATCAGTAATTATCATTAAATCACCAATTTCAAAATTTGGATTTACACCACCACTTGCATTAGAAACAAATAAATATTTTATTCCCAAACATTTCATAACTCTTACAGGGAAAATTGATTCTTCGGTTTTATAACCTTCATAATAATGAAATCGTCCTTGCATTGCAACAACACGTTTTCCGGCTAATTTTCCAATAATTAATTTTCCACTGTGTCCTTCCACCGTTGAAATTGGAAAATTTGGAATATTTTTATAATCAATTTCGTGTTCACTAACAATTTCTTTAACTAAACCACCCAAACCTGTACCTAAAATTATTCCTATTTCTACATCATTTCCAATGATTTTTTTTATAAATTCAACCGTTGTATTAAGTTTTTCTAACATGATTAATTATTTTAGTTTTAAAATTTGATAATTCTTGATAATTATTAAAAATTTCAATAATTATCGGTATATAATAAATATTATTTTTTAGCTTTAAATTTTCTTCAAAGTTAATAAATTTTATTGAATCTTTTTCAGTCATTAAAATTATTTTTTCACTTTCAATTTTTTCAAAAATATTATTAATTTTTTCAATATTTTTTTTATAAAAATTGTGATGGTCTGAAAATTTCAAATGTGTTAATGATTTACAATTTTTTTCTAAATATTTTTTCAGATTATCTGATTCTGCAATTCCCGTAATTAATAAAATATTAAATTTTTCAATTTCTGATAAATCAATAATTTTTGAAGAATTAAAAACATTAATCAAATTTTGATATTTTAAATATGAAAACAAAATTTTTTCATTATCAAAATTTATTGTATTTTTCAACGTAACCATTTCATTTTCAGATAATTCAGAATGACATTTTGAAAAAATCATATAATCTGCTCTTTTATACGAAGTTTTACAATCTCTTAATTTTCCTAAAGGCAATAAATAATCTTTTGTAAATTGTCGATTATAATTATTTAATAAAATTGAAAATGAAGGATTTATTTTTCTATGTTGAAAACCGTCATCTAAAATAACACAATCCAAATTTGGAAAATTTTTAATTAATTTTTCAATTCCGACAACTCTATTTTCACAAACTGCGACAATAATATTTGGGAATTTTCTTTTAATTTGAAGTGGTTCATCTCCCGAATCTGAAAAATTGGAAGAAAATTCTACTAAACGAAACCCTTTTGTTTTTCGTTTATAGCCACGACTTAAAACAGCAATATTAAAATCATCTTTTAATAATCGGATTAAAAATTCTGTATGAGGAGTTTTTCCGGTTCCTCCAACAGTAATATTTCCTACGCAAATAATAGGAATATCAAATTTTTGTGATTTTAAAATTTTTTTATCAAATAAAAAATTACGACAAAAAACTATAAAACCATAAATAACTGATGGAATAAACAATAATATGAATTTTAAAATTTTCAAGTATGTTTTTTTTTACAAAAATAATAAAATAATAATAAAATAAAAAATTATGTTGGCGTTTTGTTTTAGCTTCTCAATAAACGAATCTGATAATAACTGTTTGTACTTTGCAAAACGCACAAATAAACAAATTTTTGAACTTTATTCTGGCAAAATTGATATTTTTTCCGCAATGTTTTTTTTAATTGAAATTAATTCAGTATTTTTGGAGTCTATGAGGAAATTTTTGTTTACCATTAAGCGAAACGGTTTAGTATTACTTCTATTTCTGTTTCACCTCTTTCATTGACAATTGTATTCGTTTTCTATCAATATCAATTTCTGAAACTTTTACCATAACATATTGGTGAAGTTTTAAAACTTCGGTAGGACTTGTAATATATTCTTCGCAAATTTGTGATAAATGAACAAGACCATTTGGTTTAATTCCAATATCAACGAAAGCACCAAAATTTGTAATATTTGTAATAATTCCGGGTAAAATCATGCCTACTTTTAAATCTTCAATTTTATGAATTGAGTTGTCAAATTCTAAAATTTTAACAGTTTTTCGTGGGTCGCGACCTTGTTTCTTTATTTCAGTAATAATATCGTTTAGAGTTAAAAGTCCTATTTCTTTATTATTATCTATATAATCATCTAATTTTAAATCAGTTATTAGTTTTGGATTACTAATAATCTCATTTACTGATATTTTTAAATTTTTTGCAATCTTTTCAACAATATGATAAGATTCCGGATGAACCGCAGTATTATCCAAAGGATTTTCTGCATCTGGAATCCTTAAAAATCCGGCACATTGTTCAAATGCTTTTTCTCCAAGACGAGGAACTTTAAGAAGCTCTTTTCTTGAATGAAAGGCACCATTTTTTTTACGAAAATCTACTATATTTTGTGCAATAACAGGTCCAAGTCCCGATACATAAGTTAATAAATGTTTACTTGCAGTATTCAAATTCACACCAACGCTATTCACAGCACTTTCAGTTACTCGGTCGAGAGATGCTTTTAATAATTTTTGATTAACATCATGTTGATATTGTCCAACGCCAATTGACTTTGGGTCAATTTTAACAAGTTCAGCTAATGGATCTTGTAATCTTCTGGCTATTGAAACTGCTCCTCTTACAGTAACATCATAATTCGGAAATTCTTCCCTTGCAATTGATGAGGCAGAATAAACCGAAGCACCGTCTTCACTTACAATAAAAACTTGTACATCTTTATCAAAACGTATTTTTTTAATAAAAAATTCTGTTTCACGACTTGCTGTTCCATTTCCAATTGCTATAGCTTCTATTTTAAACGATGAAACCAAAGTGGATATTTTTTTCATTGCCATTACGGTTTCTTCTTGTGGTTTGTGTGGATAAATATTTTCGTTATGTTCCAAATTCCCGTTTTCATCAATACATACGACTTTACATCCGGTTCTATATCCGGGGTCAATTCCTAAAATTCTTTTTTCACCCAAAGGAGCAGCTAATAATAATTGACGTAAATTTTCTGCAAAAACTTTAATAGATTGAATATCAGCAATTTCTTTTGATTTATTTGCAAATTCTGTCTCTATTGAAGGTTTTATCAATCTATTGTAAGAATCTGACATCGCTTTTTCAATAAGATTTGAACATTCATTTTTTGCAGTAATAAACAGATATTTAAGTTTTTTAAAAATATTTTCTTGATTCGGAGAAATATCTATTTTCAAAAAGCCTTCAATTTCACCTCTACGCATTGCTAAAATTCGGTGAGAAGGACATTGAGCTAATTTTTGAGAAAAATCGAAATAATCTTTATATTTTTCAGCCTCGACAATTTTAGATTTTATTACTTTTGAAGTTATTACAGCTTCTTCTTCAAACGATTTTCTTACGCGTTCTCTCGCTGATGAGTTTTCGCTAATATGTTCGGCAATAATATCTAATGCACCGGAAATAGCTTCTTCTACAGTTTGAACTTTATCATTAAAAAATTGTTTTGCGAAATTATTAATATTTATCTCTTTTTGATTTTCAATAGCTTGTGCCAATAGTTCTAATCCTTTTTCTTTGGCAATAGCTGCACGAGTACGTTTTTTAGGTTTATAGGGTAAATAAATATCTTCCAAAATATTTTCGTCCCAAGTGTTTTCAATTTGTTTTTTCAGTTCGTCAGTAAGAAAATTTTGCTTTTCAAGACTATTCAGAATAGTTTCCTTACGATTTTTTATTTCTGTAAAATGTTCGTTAAATTTTTGAATATCTTCGATTTCGACTTCGTTTAATCCACCTGTTCTTTCTTTACGATAACGAGAAATAAACGGAATCGTAGCACCTTCATCTAAAAGTTCAACAGTTTTTTTTATTTGATTGAAATCTATGCCAAGTTGTCGGGAAATAAGTTTTATTATTTGTATGTCCATGTAATTTTGTATCTTTTATTTTTTTTAATTTACAAATTTAGGTTATTTGTAAATATTTGCAAAATAATTTGTTGTTTTAGTGAAAAAATGATAATTTTGCTTTTTATTTTTAATAAATAAAAACAAAGCAAGACCTACGAAGCTGTTAGAATAGGAAAAAATAAATCAAAGTCTGTTAAAGGACAGACGTAAAACAAAATTCTTATGAAAAAGTATATCATTTTATGTTTAGTTGCTTCAATGTTTATTGTAACATTATTTTCTTCTTGCAAAAAAAATGTAACTTGTGAATGTACGACACATTATTCCGGTACTAGTGCTGAATATATGCCAGACGTTGTAACACAATTTATCGCTGAAGATGGAGATTGCAAAGCAGGTAATTCAACGACTTCTACTGCAGGTATCACAATAACAGTGAAATGTGTAGAGAAATAACGAACAAAGTATCAATAAATAGACTGTCTAAAAAAATTACTCAACTATCTTGTAAATAAACAAAGATAATTATATGATATTTTAGACAGTTTATTTATTAAGAAATTTTAATAGTTATAAATGAATAGCACATTTAAAAATATTTTAATAAACAAAATAGGCTACATCCGCATTTTTTCAATTCTTGCAGGTATAATATTTTTGTTATCAGGTATAGGAAAAAGCATGGCTGTACTCAATTTCTATAATTTAATAATACAATATGGATTTAGTTATATAAGTTTTTTAGCTCCATTTATTGTATTAATTGAAATCTTGTTAGGATTATTTTTAGTGTTTCAAATCAGATTAAAAGAAACAGCTTTAGTTGCGTTATTGTTACTTTTTGGTTTTACAAGTATTTATTCTTACGGATATTTTTTTCAACATATTGAAGATTGTGGTTGTTTTGGAGCCATTCCTTTAACTTTACCTCCTATATGGGTTTTTATTCGGAATATAATATTAATGGTATTTTTATTTTTTGTATTTATAAAAGCAGATAAAGGAAAAGTTAAAATAAAAAATTGGGTAAAAGTAGTTGTTTTATTTGTAATGTGCTGTGTTTCGTTTACATCAGGATATACATACACTAATGAACTGGATATTGATGACAGAACTGATGAATATCTTGGTAAATCTGTTCAAGAGACTGTTATGAAAGAATTTATTACCACTTCTAAAGACTCTTCATATTTGATTTTTGCATTTTCTTATTCGTGTTCACATTGTCTAAATTCCATCGAAAATTTAAAACAATATGAGCCATCGGGAGCGGTGGATAAAGTTATTGGCTTGGCTTGGGGAGATTCAATAGCAGAGAGACAAATGAAAGAAAATTTTAATCCTAATTTTTTATTAAAAAATTATTCTCCAATAATCTTGTTTAATCTGACAAATAGATATCCAACAGCTTATTATATAAAGAATGATACCATAAAACAAGTTTATAGAGGAGAGCTACCTTGCAGTTATATCTTTTCTAAAAAGATTAAAGAACATAATAATAAAATATCCAAAGTTGTTGCAAAATAAGTTTTATACTAAATTATCATACAACCTTGTATAGCCTCTAAATACCCATTTAAATACAATAATAAATTTTTTCTTTGTTTGTTAATAAATTATTTATTGTAATACACAAATTTTCTTGAACCTCTTTACTATTTTTTGCCTATATGTAATTATCTTTCTATTATGGAGGTTATAATAGTGGTGGTATAAGTTCATCTCGAAATTCTTTCGTTAGTTACTTTTAATATTTTTTCAAAAGCCAAACGTTTATCTCTATTTTCTAAAAAAATAATCCCACAATACGAAAAATTAAGTTTTTTTAGAAGATTTTGCATAGGAATATTTCCTTCATGAGTATCAATTTTTAAGCTATAAACTTTATTGGAAATAGCTAATTCAATAATCTTATTAAATAATAGTAAAGCAATACCGGAACGCCTAAAATTCGTTTTTACAGCAATTCGGTGAACCACTACAAAATCATCTTCTGATAACCATTTCCCGTCATAAATTTTCAGATAGCTTGGTTCGTAATTATAAATAACGGTACAACATGCAATTATAGTTTCTTCCGAACTTAAAACATAGCAAAATTCATTTTCGATATCATCATTGATAATATTTTCAGACGGGTAGCCATTTTGCCATTGGTCAATTTTTAAATTTCCGAGAGCAATTTGAGCCTCTCGAATAATATTCATTATTTCAGGTAAATCACTTTTGACTGCATTTCTAAAAATCATTTTTTCAAAAGATTATCAATTATTGAAGAAATTTCTTTTTTTTGTACATCATTACTTTTGTCGTACAAATCTTTAATATCTTTTAATTTTGTTATCGGATTATTTTTTGAAAATATGCTCAATAAAGAGGTCAATTTTTTAAAGTCGTTAATTTCAATTAAATCTAAATTGTCAAAAACTTTCAGTTTTTCAGTTTCTTTTTCCTTTTTTAATTTTTCAGCTTCAATTTTCTTATTTTTTTCTTCAATTTCTTTTAGTTCTGATTTTTTTTTAGTTTCTAATTCTTTTAAAAAATTACCATAATTTTCAACAGCATCAGTTTGTATATTATTTTTGAAATAACGAATAACTAAATTTTCAGATAAATCATTTATCTTGGATTTATAAGGACTCGCCACAGAATCACGAGTTTCTATCGTAGCAAAATATTCAGAAGAAAAAATTGGTTTTGCTTCTATAGAAATTTTTGAAGTATCTGTAGTAGAAAAATATTTAAAAGAATAAATATAATTTAGTGTGTCTGTTGTTTTAACAGTTCCATACACACTACATTCAGTTATAATAATTTTAGTAATCTCCGGATAGGATAGTTTTCTTAAATCGGTTATTTCATCATTATTTTGCAGATAAGAAATTTTTCCGTTAAAATCTAAAATATAAGAAATATTTTGAATTATTCTTGTATTAGAATAATTTCCCGGACCTTTAATTGTATAAATCCAATTATTTTTAGTTCTTTTTTTTGTATCATTTTTAATTAGGTTATCAATTTCGTCTAAATTTTTTATATCGGTTTTAATTGTTTCAACTTTTAAAACTGTGGGATAAATTTGTTTAATTTCTAAAGAATAACCTTTAGTTGAAACCGGAATAGATTGAGAATATGATACAATAGAAAATAGAAAAAATGAAATAATAAATAAAAAAACTAAACGTACTGAGAAGAGGATATTTTTCATAAAAATAATTTTAATACAAAATAACGAAAAATAATTGGATTTATAATTATGATGAAAAAAAATTTATTAACAAAGCAATATTAAAATAACATGGCAAAATTATTTACAACATGCACCGGATTATTTACAATATTTACACAAAAACAGTAAACAAATACAAATAATTTACACACAAAAATAGGAGGGGAGACAATATTAATTTACAAGAAATATTGATGTAAATTAATTTTATAATATACTTAAATTCAATTAATTATATAATAATATTAAAGTAATACTATAAAATTTAATAAGAAAAATTTTTATATTTGTAAATTATTATTAAAAATGTACAATATTTATATAATATAATCTTTAATAATCAGATATTTATATATAAATTATTAAATTGTTACTTTAAAAAATAAGTTGCACAATCCAATGTAACGATTTTATTATTGTCGGTGGTTGATTGAAAAAATTATCCCATACAGCAAAGATATCAATTAAAAAATTGTATCTTTGCAAAATAATAGAAAGGAAATTGCAATGAATAATTGGACAAAACTCAGCATAGAATATGCAAATCAACGTTCATACCTTGACGATTTGTTTCAAGTTTATCCCACCATAAAAATCGCTATTTTAGACGGTGTTTTATATGCTAAAGGTAACAATAAAATGTATAAATCCGTAACCGAAACTTATAAAAACCACAATATTATGAGTGCTTTGGTTTTGAGAAATTATTTGTATCAATTATAAAAAAGGAAATATATGGAAATAAAAGCCAAAATAAAAGAAGTTCCCTATAAAGTAATGCTTGCAGAAGATTTGCAAATTGTTGATATTGATAATTTTAATATTAACACCGCATCGGCTTATTGCTTGCTGAAAAACAAACAACAATCTTTTGCTATATCTAAATGGGTTTCACCTAAACGTACTCGCTCGTATCCTTATGAAAGAGTTTATAATACATTAAACACCAAAATTAGAATTACAGTTATTCCGATTATCAAGGACGAAGGCAAAGATGGCGACCGCGATTTTTTGCAATGGGACACGGTTTCGCTAATGTCGTTACTTAATGTTTTTGTGATTTTTGCGTATTACGACAAGGCAATTAAAAACTCAAAATACGACAATAAAATAACTGATTTTCAATTTGATAACGAATATGTAATTTCAAAAATCAAAGAAATTGAACAATACCAAAGTTCTGTTTTGCATTGGAATTTGAACGAACTTAAATACAATTTACATAACATTGTAGATAAGGCAAAAAGCAGTTTTGCAAAAATTGCGCAACAAACAAGCGTGGAACTACACAATGAATCAGGTATCGACAATTTCAAAGAAAAAATTGGTGAAAATGTTGAAGATTTTATGCAATATTCTCGCAATAAAGCAAAAGATGCACAAAGCCGAGAAATTTTAACAGCTCAACCCAAAGAGAGTTTATCAACAGTTTCAAAGGCAAAGATAACGATTACAAATTATCTTGGTGGAGAATACTTTTTTACCGTTGATGAAGTTGATATTCAAAATGATACCGTTTATTTGATTGAAAGCAAACACTCTAAAAGCAGCATTTTGCCAAGTAAAGGCGACATAAAAGACGGTTTGCTGAAAATGATTTTGTATTCTAATCTTTGTGAAGTTTCGGTTGATGGCGTTCCGATGAAAAGTGAGGCGGTTTTGAATTTGACTTCGAAAAAACTTGTCGGCAATATAAATTCAAAATGCAGCGGCTCTGAACGCGCAAATTTTATTTTTGAAAACGACTTACAGGCAG
>JAITXI010000126.1 GCA_031284905.1 Bacteroidales bacterium | reverse complement strand
AAATATTTTTCTCCTCTAATAAAATATGTAATACGCCTTGGGCTTGACTTGCATCGCCACTTTCTTTTATTGATACTATGTCAAAATGTAATAGCAATTCTGTCGGCAAAAAATATGTTATTATTTCATTTTCCATCGCTCTTTTTGATTACAAATTTAATGAATTTTTATTTATTTTGTTCTTGTTTTTTAAAATTTATTTTTGCTTTGTCCCCATAAAATACGTGTGTCCCAAATATTAATGCTAATTTTTCTTTGAGTTTTTCATAACATAAAGATAGGTAAAATTTTTATATATTTATTATAAATGTAAATTAAATTTACGGACATTTTCTAAGACACTAAATAATTTCCTATACCCATAAGTTTCAGAATATAATCAACTTTTCGGAAGTATTCCTCATTAGCTAATAGTCCTTTTATAAATTTGCGCCATAACGTTATCCGGTATAATTTAGGATATTTATATTGATATTGAGCGTTTACTACTGCTATTGCTACTAAAATTGTTATTAATATTATTATGATTTTTTTATATTAATTTCTTATTTTACAGGTTCATTAAGAATATCCATAAATTCAGTAGTTTTTACTTCTAACATTGCTACCAAATTATTAATTCTGGATACTAAATAATTATAAGCGAAGTATGCCATTATACCTACTATAAGCCCTCCAACCGTTGTTACTAATGCTTCGTAAATGCCATTGGATAATAATTGAATATCTAAATTATTTCCGGCATTAGCCATATCGAAAAATGCTCTAACCATACCGGTAACAGTTCCAAGAAATCCTAACATAGGTGAACCTCCGGCAATTGAAGCTAAAACAGGTAAACTTTTTTCTAATTTTGCAATTTCTTGTTTTCCAACATTTTCTACGGCAACATTTACATCGTTTAATGGTCTTCCGATACGCATAACTCCTTTTTCAATCATTCTGGCTAAAGGACCGGTAGTAATTCTACATTCGTCTAAAGCACTTTTCATATTTCCGTCCACTATTGAGTTTTTTATTTTATTCATAAAAAGTTTTTGGTCGCGAGATGCTTTTCTTAAAGCAAAAACTTTATCAATAAAAATATATACTGCAAAAATTGACAAAACTCCAAGTACTATCATTATAGGACCACCTTTAACAGCCAAATCTAAAAGGTTTAAGGTCTTTTCTGTCTGTTCGGCATTTTGTGCAACGTTATTAATTGAATCTACGATTACATTTGCATCTAATAAAAACATATTATTTATTTTAATTTACAAATTTAACTTTATTCTTTCTATTGTATTGTGTTTCGACAATGTTTTTTTTAACATTTATTTGTTAATTTCTATTAATTTTCATTCAAATATTTAAAAAGATATTTTTCTATATTTTCAGATGGTGCCGGAGCAGGTGACATTTTTAAAAATCCTTCCTGATTTATTAAAAAATAAGTTGGGTATGTATCAATTTTATAATCGGAAACCGTTTTAGAATTTATTGGAGTGAAAAAAAATCCCCAAGTATATTTGTTTTTCTTAAGATACTTTTTTGCTTTCTCAACATTTTCATCTGTAAGAATTGTCAAAAAAATGCAATTTCCATGAAACTTCTCATACAATTTTTTTACTAATGCCAATTCTTGTTGAGAAACTATTGACGTTGTATTAGCAAATTGCAAATAAACATATTTCCCGCGAAAATTTTTAAGTTCGTATAAATTATTATTTGTATCAGGAAGTTCAAAATTTGGAGCAACAGTATTTTCTGTCATATCAATAACCATATCTGCAATATTTTGAGAAATTTGTTTGTGTTTTTCATATTTTGTAGAAATAGCCAAAGAATCTAACGTTAAAAGTAATGGCAACCACGATAAATGTCTATTTCCAAAACAATCATATAAACCTTTCATAATAACCATTTCTCGTAATTGTGTATTTTGCAATTCTTTTTTTTGTGACAAAAAGGCGTTCATTCTTTTAATACTATGACCTTTATTAATAATAGTATATAAAGCCGGTCCTTCCGTAGAAATTAACATATTATCAAAATACGATTCAAAAAGGTTATTAAACAAATCCATATATGCCGGATTATCGTAAAGTACAGGAGATTTTGAAAAATAAGAATAAACCAACGCAGATTCCTCTTTTTTTTGAGTTACAATATTTTTTAACCCTGCTATTCTATACTTTTTATATTGCTGAAAATATTTATTATTGGAATACTCATATTTTTTGTTAATGCTTTTTATAAACTCTTCTACGTCTGTATTTAATCCGTTTTTTATTAGTTTTTCTATGTTCAGACTTAAATATTTTTCATAAAAATAATCAAAATCCATAATCAAAAAATTCAAATCTGTATCTTTTAGATTATTTATTCCCAGATGAATTTTTAACGGTTCGTAAAATGGGTTAAAAATATCAACATTCCCTTTTTCTACATATTCAGGAAATATTACCTCATAATTTTTATTAGGTTCTAAATAGATATAAGCAAAATATGTTCCAAATTCTGCAAAAACATATGTAATATTCTGGTTTTCAATTGAAATATTAAAGTTTCCTTTTTCGTCAAATTTTAAATCGAATAATTTTTCTTTCATGCAGGTAATTCCATCGGCATATTTATAAAAAATTATTGTATTATTTGCATATTCTTTTGCTGTTCCAAAAATTACAGATTCGGAAAATAAAAAAAAACTAACTGAAACAAAAAATAATATGCAAATTAATTTTTTCATAATTAAAAAACTTGAAAAAATGGAAAATATTGTTTGAAAATAAAAATCAGTAGATTTTAAAATTGCAGAAAAACGCATTCTCTACGTAAACAAAGCATAAATAAGGGCAACGCATTAAAATTTTCTTGTTTTTGTAAGTGATTGGTTATCAGAGATATTTATTTAATTTTATTAATTAGATGTTTAACGTTGAAAAATAAATTTTACAAACTATTGATTATCAAAGGCATACGCTTTTAATATTTGACACTAAAAGTATAAATAATAATTTGCAGAATAATATTTTTTTTTTTAATTTTGTGCGCGATTAAACACAAGTTGTTGTAGAATACTATACTTAGTAACATTAGAATAAAAAAGTAAATGGAAAAGAATATTAATTACAATACAATAATAGTAAACCTCATTGAACGGAAGTTGCCACCGGACAAAAAAACTTATAAATATCTAATGGATACTTTATTGCTTGGAAAAGAGCCTGCATATAGACGAATAAGAGGAGAAGTTCTGTTTCCTTTTGAAGAAGTGATAAAAATATCACAAAATTTAGGAGTATCAATAGACCATATTGTTCAACAAGGGTATCCAAACAGCAATGTTGTTCAATTTGACATGCCTGAAAAATTGATTTCTAATATTGATATTTTATTTTTTGATTTCTTATGTGACTCTTGTGAAATAATAAAAAGACTTATATCTGCAAAAAGTTCAAAAATAAATATAGCAATGAATCGTATTCCTTGGTCATACATGCAAATGCCAAATTTACTCAAATTAGAATATTTTCGTTATTTACACGCTGCCAATATAATAAAAATTAACACTTATTTTCAAGATATTATTATTCCTCCTAATATTATTGAACAACAGCAAAACTTATCCCTTTTAATGCATCAAGTGCCATACGTTAATTGTATATTTGATAAAAATATTATAAATAAAACAATTGAAGAAATAATATTTTTTTATGAAGAAAATTATTTAAATAAAGATGATGTCCAAATGTTGCAAAAAGACTTATTAAATTTTATAGACTTACTTTATGTTCTTAATAAAATAGGAAAAAATAATATTGGAGCTAAAAGAGACTTTTATTTTTCTGAGTTATCTATTGATACAAATGTATTACACTACGAATCTGAAGATGAAACAATGGAACAATATTGGATTTATTTGGAAAATCCAATAATTATAAAAAATAGTCCAATTATGTCTTCTTTAAATAAAAGATGGTATAATAGCAGAAAAAGACACTCTATTTTAATAACCAATTCTAATGAAAAATTTTTAACTACAAAATATTGGGATATAAAACGCTCAATTAATAAATTAGAAGATTTGTTATTATAACTTTTTACGTAATTTTTAGGAGGTATGTATTTAGTTTGTTTTTCGTTTTCTATAGATTATATGTATTTGATAATCAGCTATTTGTTTTTTAATCAAAAAAATGAGATTTTAGGGAAAATATCGGATTGTGTTGATTATTAGGAATATCAGTTAAATACATACCTCCTAAACAATTACTTGTTTTTTATACTTTTTCATAAAAGTTAATTTTTTAGTTATTTTTATTATAAATAACACAAAAAAACGATATTAATTTTGAATTTTTATCTGTTTTAAAGACTTTTATTTTATTTTGACAACTAAAAAAGTGTTTGTTTTTGTTAATTATACAACAAAATAGTAACTAAATGCAATTTTTTTTGTGTTATTTTTGCATTATTAAAAAAAAGAAACAAAAAATGTTAAAAAAAGCAATATTAAAGATGAAAAAAATACTAAATATATTAATTTTTATGTTTGCATTTGTAATGTTTTTTACAGTTACAAATGCACAAATACGAATAGGTGGCAATACGGCTCCAAATAGTTCGGCAATATTAGATTTGAATCCTGACAATAGTGACAATTCTCAAATGGGATTATTGTTGCCACGAGTACAACTTGTTTCGAGTGATAATGCAAGCCCGATGAACGCCCATATTAAAGGTATGTTTGTTTATAATACTATAAATATTAATGACGTGATAATTGGGATTTATTATAATGACGGTCAGCGTTGGATAAACTTATCGAATAATTCTGAAGAGCAACAAACTCACGTATTAAGCATACATTTCGGACAGCAAATAGATGTAATCAGTATGTCAATAAAAGGTAAATTCACTAATCAGTTTCCTCTTGAAAATATAATTAGTATCATGCCGATTTTTTCAGAAGACAATCAAATGCTTGAACTCTTGAATACAAATACCTCGTATTTTATTGATGAAAACGGCCTGATAAATTGGACATTAAATATCGTAAATAAAAACAGCGATATTAATAAATCAATTATGATAAATGAAATTGTTATTACATATAAAGGCAATAGCAGTTTATCTTCTAACACTCCGCTAGTATATGAATATGTGGGGTGGTAATTTAAAATATATAAAATGTAAAGACGTAGCGTGCTACGTCTCCACGAAAATAAATAAATAAATAATAAATAAAATTTAATAATCATGAACAAAGTAAAAATCTTTTTGTTTTTAGCGATGGTAATTTTAGCAATATGTACAACCATCGACGCATCTGCACAATCACAGATAATTTCGGGATTAAAAACGCCACGTTTAACAGAAGTACAACGTGACCAAATTAACGTAACAGGTAATGACGCTGCAAAAGGTTTAGTTATCTATAACACAACTATTAATAAATTACAATTTTGGAACGGAGTAGAATGGGTTAATGTAGGAGATTCTATTGAAGAAATAGTTGAAAATATTAGCAATAATATTACTAATCAATTTATTGATAGTATTATAAATCATATCAATTATAATACTTTAGTAGATAGCATTTCAAACCACATTACAAACCAATTTGGTGACAGCGTTTGGAATCACATGAACTATAACACAGTAATAGACAGTCTTGCAAATTATGTAACACAAGAATTTACCGATGGTGTTATGTCGAATGTAACAATTTCCGGTCAGCATGGCATTACAATAAACGGAAGCGGAACCAGCAACATTACCGTTGGACTTTCGGGAGGAAATGCTGATGGTCAAATTTTGGAATGGAGTACTGCCGACCAAGAATGGAAAGTTGCTAATAATAAAAATGTTAAGCAATTAGAAATAACTTTAGCGGCAAATAATATTTTATCTACTGAAAGTATGATATTTACAGGTCTTTCTTCTGTTTCTACTAACCAAATACAAATACTAAGCGTACAACCAGTTTTCAC
The DNA here is from genome assembly GCA_031284905.1 of Bacteroidales bacterium. GTDB lineage: Bacteria > Bacteroidota > Bacteroidia > Bacteroidales > ML635J-15 > Bact-19. Next base: position 4,762 of record JAITXI010000126.1, on the reverse strand, counting down.
AGGAAACGTTTTAATGAGAAAAACTATGCTCGCTATTGATGCGACAGCTGAAGAAAATTCCGGTGCTATAGAATGGCTTATTAATGTTAAAAACAATAATATTGACTCCACAGTAAATTGTACTTTAAACAAAGTTATCGTTTCTTATATTTGTAATGACGACTTAACATCTGTTTCAACACAATCATATATTAATGTTGGTTGGTAATAAAAATATCTGATAAAAAACAAAATAATTTTGTTTTGAAATAAAGCGGCTGGCGAATACGGTAGCCGTTTATTTCAAAACAAAAAAACAAAAAAAATTATAAATGAATTTATTAAAAAAATATATTTTATCAATTATTTTTATTAGTTTATGTATCCATTTTTTTGCTCAAACTAATAGAAGTAATTTATATGGAATAGCAACTATTGGACAAAACCCTACGTTAATTTATGGAGATTTCAATATCACTTCAAACGGAAAAATGTATCTCAATAGTACTAATTCTATTGCACCGCCTACAAATGATTTTTATATTTTAGGTGAATATGAAGGAAATAATGGCTCTCAGATATTTATTACTATAAACGAATATTCAAACCCTGGCAATACTCCAATAAATATTATCGGAAGTGCCGGCGGAAAAACAGAAATAAATATTAATTTATTCAATACTTGGGCAGGAGAACGATATGATATTGCAAGAGCTTATACCGAAAATAGCGATGTGGAAACTTTTACAATTGACGAAATAATAGTAAACCAACACATTGTAAGATTAAAATCTCGCATAGAAGGAAATGATATTATTTGGTATATTGAGGATGTTAAACAAGAATGTATAGATTTAATAATTCAAAAGAAAAATCATACATTAGAATGCAACAATAATGCAACAACTAATGGCGGTTATAAATTTTCATACTATAAATGGTATAAAAACGATGAACTAATTCATAGCGGAGCATACGGAGAAGACCGTGGCGGATATTACTACACAGGTAAAGATGAAAATTTAGACCCAAACGCAACTTATTATGTAATTGCAACCGACCAATTTGGAATAGAGCATTATTCTTGCCCTTTCACACCAAAATTGTTTAATTATCCTGAACATATTATTGCATATCCAAATCCGGCTCAAATATACAATACTAACATTGTTGTTGATGTTTTAACCGAGGATATTGAATTATTGGAAAATGGAGCCATTCGTGTATATAATGCAATAGGTCAATTTATTGAAGAAAAAAAAACAGAAGGGCATCGCTATACACAAATTCATTTGCCGGAAGCAGAAGGAGTCTATTTATTGGATTTTCGTTCCGGTGATTTTCAAAAAACACTTAAACTACTTGTAAATTAAAAAATAAATGAAATTAAAATACATATATATATTATTTACTATATTTTTATATTGTAATGACATTTTTTCACAAAGTAATTATTATGTGAAAGATGAACTTTCTGTTACCATTGCCGGCGGAGTTGCCGGATATAGCAATAAATTAAATATTGGAACTAAAAGATTCGGATATAATGCTGCTTTTAGCATAAATTATATGCGATTTGTTAATCCGTATTGTGCATTGTTATGGGGTGCGGAAGCGGCTCAATATAATACATCTTTACAATTAAAAAACTTTAATAGCTCGTATCTTAAACAAGAAAGTTTAGAAGAGGACTTTTATAATCCGGAACGATTAATTTATCATACAGATATTTGGAAATTTAAAGAAGTTGATGTAATAACAAGCATAAATATCCCATTTGGTTTTTATTTTCAATGTCCGTTGGGAGATAACAGTAACCATCATTTTTATAATTTGTTGTCTGCAAAATTATCTATTCCGATTAGAGCAACCTATAAAACAGATTTCACAGGTAGAACTTACGGCTATTATTTTGAAGGTTCGCAACAACCTCTTTACGAACAAGAAGATTTAGGTTTTTTTGAAAATCTTAATTTGAGTTCTCCTAAAAAAAATTTAGACCTTAATTTAAGTTGCTTGTTGTCGTATGAAACAGGATTTCGTTTTTATATAAATTCAAAAATATCTATGTTAATTGGGGCTTATATTGATTTCGGAATCAATAATATCATTAATAAAGAAAATCAAGAACACATTGTTTTTTATGATAATAATGAAGTGAATATTAATAGTATGTTAAATTCTTATTATACCGTAAATGAAAAAAATAAAAATTTTTCAAATAAATTTATGCTTATGGCGTTTGGATTGAAATTGAGATTTAATTTTAATTTGAATAAAACAAGAGAACAACAAAAACCGCGACTCAATTCTCAACAATTTGATAAATATATTGGTATTCAGGTGAATAATATTCCAAAACATACTACTAATTCTTTACAAATTGATACAATTAAAACAATTTATATCATTGATAGCATTATTAATATCCATATAAATCGAATTGATGAAAATTTCAATCAGATTTTTGAACAACAAAATATTGATTTGTCGAATAATGATGTTTCTAAATCAAATGATATTCAAAATAATCAAAATTTTAATTCGGAAGAACTTCAAAAACAAATAAATAGTCCTAATCAATCTAATAATCAGTCAGATTATCAAGATTTTCAAACTATAAATGAAAATAGTAATAACTCTCATGCCGACAAAGAACTAACTCTGCAAGAAAAAATAATTCTCGAAACAAGTATTTATTTCGATTATGCTAAATATGATGTTCGACAATCCGAAATTAGTATTTTAGAACAAAAATTGACAATTTTAAAAGCTCATCCTGAAATTAAATTAAAAATTTCCGGTAATACTTGCGATATGTATGGTGATAATGTTAATATAAAATTAGGCCAAAATAGAGCACAATCAGCTAAAAATTGGTTGCTTGAAAAAGGTATTTCTGCCGATAGATTAATTACTATTACACAATCTAAATATAAACCTCAAGTAGCTAATGACAACGAAACTCATCGAAAATTAAATCGCAGAGACGATTTTGAAATAATATTTTAAACATATAAAAGAAATTAATTATGAAAAAAGACAAAAAAATAATTTTATTAATTTTCACATTATTTTGCTTGTTATTTATAACAAATTTACAAGCTCAGAATCCTAATTATAACATAAATGGATTAAAATTACCTCGTTTAAGTACTAACGACCGCGACCAAATTCAAACAACTAACAATCCGTATGCCAAAGGTCAATTAATCTACAATACAGATATTGATTGTATAGAATTTTGGAACGGTGTTAATTGGCAGACACTCTCCCCAAATAATACAACTGTTTCAACTCCGGATAGTACAACTGCAAGTAATGGCTTAACAGAAGTCGGAAACGATATACAACTAGGCGGAAATTTATCAGCTGCGACTACTATTAACAAAAATGGAAAAGCATTGACATTTTCAGGAGCAGGAACAATGGAAGTTTCCGGTTCGGGAGAAACAAGAATTACCAGTTCGGGTAATACAACAATTTCAAGTGCCGGTACAAAAACAATTTCCGGAACCGGAAAAACTATTATTAGTACACCTTTGCAATTCTCTAACGGAACACCCGGCGATGGGAAAATATTGATTTCCGATGCTAACGGCAATGCCTCATGGCAAGAACCTGGTTCTGCTTTTAAATCATTTTACGAAATAAATTATCAATTAAACAATGTTGAAGGTGATTGGGTTAACGATTTTAACACTCTAATTCCTATAGATAATTATACCCTTATTATTACCGGATTTAAATTTATTTTTAACAGTGCAGATACGGGAACTAACGAACATCTTTTAAAATCACCGGTAGATAAAGGCAGCCCTGTTACTAATGTTTATGCATTTAAGTCCGGAGGAACTTGGCATATCAGTGCTGATTTTTATGATGTTGCTCCTTGGAGTGGCAGAAACGGTAGCTGGCAAATTAACTGTTTGGCAGCAAAAAACACTATGGTAATACCTATAGGAACTATATCTGTTCAATTTAACGGCACTAATTCAAAAGCTGCAGGATCTAATCCTATTCCGTAGTAAAATCAAAATATTAATTAAATTAGTTATAATATAAAAATTCGACATATTAAGGGACACACATATTTTATGGGGACAAGCAAAAATAAATTCTAAAAAACAAGAAATGAATAATTAAATTTGTAATCAAAAAAGCGATGGAAAATGAAATAATAACATATTTTTTGCCGACAGAATTGCTATTACATTTTGACTATTATCAATAAAAGAAAAAGTAATTTCATCTGTTTTTTATTTCTTTCGATACTCCTTTGGCGAGCAACCTGCTATTCGTTTAAAATACTTTCCGAAAAATAATTGTGAATTATAGAAATAATATTAAATTTGTAATAAAATATTATTGCATGGAAAAATGTCAAAAAAAGGGACAGAGAGCGGTCAGCAGGATTTGACAACGAACAGCGGACAACAAAAAAGACATTTAATAAAGTTCATTTAGAAATATATATTGAAATAATGAAGGATAAAATTATTAATCAAATTAAAGAATTTGTCATTAATGATAAACAAAATTGGTTTAATATAACAAATGCCCCATTTTTCGATGAACCAATTATTCGAGTGGCTTCGTCAGATAATAAATTATTTGCCAAATATAAAAATGTAATCGGGCAAGAACATTTAACGCCCAAAGAGGCATTTGAAATGGAATTTGGTAAGGATACTTTTCAGAAAGGTTCGGTTATTAGCGTATTACTACCAATAAATGAAAAAATTAGGGCAAGTAATAGAAACCAAAAAGAATGGGCGTCTAA
>JAITXI010000125.1 GCA_031284905.1 Bacteroidales bacterium | reverse complement strand
CTGAAATCATAGAAATATCAATATTATCAACAGCATTCGTTGATGTAAAGCATTTAGGGTTGGAAGTACTGTTAAAAGTAGTTCTACCTGATTGACTGCTAAAAAAAGCATTATTAATATTTCCGTCTGTAGTATTATTTGTACCACCGGGGCGGAAAACGTAAACTTCATCAGGAGGTCCGTCTGCATTTCCATCAGATACAGTTGTATTTACTCGGTAAATAATTAGTCCTTGCCCTGTAATCCAATTTGAACTTTCATAAACTTCTCCTGTTTTTTTACGATATTCGATATAATACCATTGAGTAGTTGAAAGCGAAGATCTAATTTTAAAAGCAATATTATGTCCTGGTGTTCTATCCCAAAGCGGATATACAGCATAAGTTCCACATTGAGTAATTTCAGGAACATCATAAATAAATTTTCCATATTTATCAGCAATGTATGCTGTTGAATGTTGAGGAGGAACAGCATTCTGACACATAATATCCCATTGAGCAATAGGATCTATTGTTTCGTCATCATATCTATATAAATCCGGAGCTCCCAAAACATGATACATTTCATGGCACAAAACACTTTGATGACCATTTGTAACTGAAAATAAATGATTTTCCAACACTAAAAAATAATCAGAACATCTCTTCCCATTCAAAAAAATATTTCCGGTAGGCGTTCCGTAAGTAATGTTAAAACGATGTGGCCATAAAATATCAGACCAACCGTCAGAGCTTCCTTGAATAATAAATGAAATATTATCAACATAATTATCAGCATCATAATCTAGTTGGGCTGCCGTAAATTCACTTTCAATAGTAGTTTTCAAATCGATAATAGCTGCTTTAAATAAAGTATGTAAGCGATACATACCTGCTGTTGCTGTTGTGCCATATTCTGTAGTATAACCGTTAGTGTTTGTACTTGCATTATATGGTTGGAAATAACTTCTTGGATGTGTATCAGTATATGCAAGAACAGTTGTTCCTGTAGTTGAAGGATAGAAAGTAGAAACCATGTTGAAATTTCCATCAGAAATATCTCTATAATAAGCAAATAAAGATGCTCCGCGTGTTGGATTCATATAATAATCTTCAATCGCGGTTTTTGTGTGAGTAAAATTTCCATCTGAAAATTTTATATAAATTGTAATATTATTTAAAGTACCTGTCCTTAAAGTTGCTGCTTTTGGTGTAATAACCTCATCATGAGGTATTAATGATTGCCTAAATTGTCGTTTTTGAGTTTTTTTCGTAGCAGAAATATCTTGATTAGCAATTAATCCTACAGTAACCGGATTTGTTTGACCAACAATATAATTTGTAGCAACCAAATCATCATTTTGTAAAACTGCATACACATAATAACCTGTTTCGGGATGTTGAATTATTGTGAACCCATTTTCGTCAAAAACTCGTCTATGATACTCATCTCCTGTAATAAAACAATTGATTATTTGTCCATTAGGTTGAGTTATTTGATATGGCATATCTTTAACATAAGCCGCGTTAATAACTGATATGCAAAAATTTACGAAAAAGAATAAAATAAATATTTTTTTTTTCATTTTTATTAATATATTTTAAAATACAAATTTAACTAAATATTTAGATAAAAAAAAACGAATAAGGTTTAATTTTGATTTACGATTTATGATTACAATTTAAAATCGTCAACTATCGCAGTGTTTCCATGGAGCATAGCGTAACAATCTAAAATCTACATGTACGAAAAAAAGATATAATAATAATTTTATAAATTGAAAGTTTAAAATTATCAAAAAAATAATTACCTTTGTACAATAATTTTAAAGATAAAGATATAAAAATTAACAAAATTAAAATATTATAATAATTGAGCTTTGGCTCTTATTCTTTGATTGACGAAATATATCAAATTTCAAAAATGTATTCGAGAATAAAGTGTAGAGGTTTACATCTTTGGGCGTGAATTGTTTGTTTTTGTTTGAACACCGATGATTTTGGCAGAGTCAGTCAATTAAAATAATTAATTAAAGAGCAGTTTCATGCTTTTTAGTTATTTATTAGTTTAAGAGTTTTGAGCATAACTCTTAAAAATGATGAAAAACAAAGAAGCAAAAGCACGAATAAAAATCAATAATCTGTTAGAAAAATCAGGATGGAGCTTTTTTGATACAAAATCAGGAAGAGCAAATATTGAACTTGAGCCAAATGTAAAAATCTTGCAAAAGCAAATTGACGCTTTTGGTGAAGATTTTGAATCTGTAAAAAACGGTTTTGTTGATTTTTTGTTGCTTGATGAAGATAGTTTTCCGCTTGTCGTTTTGGAAGCAAAAAAAGAGGACAAAAACCCATTAGACGGTAAAGAACAAGCCCGCAGATATGCTCAAACACTCAATGCACGTTTTGTTATGCTGTCTAACGGTAATTTGCATTATTTTTGGGATTTGGAACAGGGAAACCCCGAAATTATTACCGAATTTCCTACGCAAGAATCGCTCAAACACCGTAAACAATTCAAGCCGAATAATCAAAATTTAGTGAGTGAAGTTATTGATGATGATTATATTACAAGTTCTCAAAAATCGGGAGAACTACGAATATTACGTCCTTATCAGATTAACGCTGTAAAATCTTTGCAAAAATCGGCACAGACAGGCAATACCCGTTTTTTGTTTGAAATGGCTACCAGTACAGGGAAAACACTCATTTCGGCTGCCGTTATAAAATTGTTTTTACGAATAGGTAATGCCAAAAGAATTTTGTTTTTGGTGGATAGGTTAGAGCTTGAAAATCAGGCATATAAAAATTTCACACAGTGCCTTGGGAAAGATTATATTGCTGTGATTTACAAACAAAATCGTGATGATTGGAAAAAAGCGGAGATAGTTATTTCAACGGTGCAAAGTCTATCTTCACAAGACAAGTACAAAAAATTGTTTTCGCCAACTGATTTTGATTTGCTTATTGCCGATGAATCGCACCGTGCTATCGGCTGTAATTCTGGGACAGACGTATTTTATGGGGAGAAAGCAAAAATATTGTGAAGTCTAAAGAGGAAAAAAGCGTTATCAGACACACCTCTTAAATTAGCCCTGAAGAGTTTTATTTTAGCATTAAA
>JAITXI010000123.1 GCA_031284905.1 Bacteroidales bacterium | reverse complement strand
AAAGAAACAGAAAGTCGAAAGAAAAAAGTTATAGAAACAAAAAAGCAAGAAGCTGTTTTACAACTTCAAAAATATAAAACTTCAAACTATTTCAAAGATAGAACTGATGTGAGATTTATTGCCGTAGTTTTTATTGGGAAAAGTAATTTTGTTTCAGAAGAAATATAATGATATTAAGTGAAAAATGTCGAAGAAGGAAAAAGAAATACAGGTAATTGGAGCAAGAGTTCATAATTTGAAAAACATTGATGTAAGTTTGCCTCAAAATAAATTATGCGTAATTACAGGTTTGAGCGGAAGTGGAAAATCGTCATTAGCATTTGATACTATTTATGCAGAAGGGCAAAGAAGATATATGGAAACATTATCATCTTATGCAAGATATTTTATTGGAAATATGGAACGTCCTGATGTTGATAGTATTACCGGATTAAGTCCTGTAATTGCAATAGAGCAAAAAACTGTGATAAAAAATCCACGTTCAACAGTTGGAACAATTACCGAAATTTATGATTATTTACGATTGTTGTATGCAAGGGCTTCTATTGCTTATTCGTCAGAAACAGGCGAACCAATGGTGAAATATAGTGATGCGGAAATTACTCAAATAATTATCAATGATTTTATCGGCAAACCTATTTATATATTAGCTCAAATTATTGATTCAAGAAAAGGACATTATAAAGAATTATTTGAACAATTACGAAAAAAAGGATATTTGAATTTACGAATTGATGGAGAATTTCAAGAAATAACTTATAATATGAAATTAGACAGATACAAAAATCATAGTATTGAAGTTGTTGTAGATAAACTATTTGTAAAAGAAGAAGATTTTCCACGATTAAAAAAATCTATAGATTTAGCTATGAATTTAGGTAAAGGAACAATGATGATTGCTGAAAAAGAAAATTCAAAACTTCGTTATTTCAGTCGTTCGTTGATGTGTCCAACGACAGGAATTTCTTATAAAGAACCGGCACCAAATTCATTTTCTTTTAATTCTCCGCAAGGTGCATGCCCAAAATGCAACGGATTGGGTTTTGTCGTGGATATTGATATATCAAAAATTATTCCAAACGATTCATTCTCAATATATGACGGAGGAATTGTTTTTCTTGGAAAATATAAAAGTAATTTGCAATTTTGGGTGTTAGAAGAATTAGCGAATAGATTAAATTTTTCTTTAAAAACACCGATAAATGAACTTCCGGAAGATATTTTGGATATAATTTTGTATGGATATTCTGATGATTTAAGGTTGTCAAATACTCCTTTGGGAAGTACTACAAATTATGTTGCACATTTTGAAGGGATTGTGAATATTATTAAGTTGAAACAAGAAGAAGATGATGATAATCTAAAATCAAAATTTGCAACAAAGTTCAATAAATTACTTCCATGCCCTAAATGTAATGGTACTCGATTAAACTCTGAAGCTACATACTTTAAATTTGCAGAAAAAAATATCGCTGAATTAGCTACAATGAATATTCAGAAATTGTATGATTTTTTTGAAAATTCAGAAAAAACTTTGACAGACATACAGAAAAAAATCGCAGTAGAAATTATTAAAGAAATAAAAACACGCTTAAGTTTTTTATTGGAAGTAGGTTTGGATTATTTATCATTAGATAGGTCTTCAAAAAGTTTATCAGGTGGAGAATCCCAACGAATAAGGTTGGCTACTCAAATAGGTTCTAAACTTGTGAATGTGATGTATATTTTAGACGAACCGAGTATAGGATTACATCAACGAGATAATGCTAAATTGATAAAATCTTTACAAGAATTGCGTGATAAAGGAAATTCAATAATTGTAGTTGAGCATGACGAAGATATGATTTTGAATGCTGATTATGTGGTAGATATAGGTCCGGGAGCAGGACGTAGAGGCGGAGAAGTCGTTTTTGCAGGTCTTCCTTCCGAATTGAAAAATTCTAATTCCTTGACAGCTCAATATATTAATAGAATAAAAACTATAGAAATTCCTAAAATTAGGAGAAAAATTTCTAATAGGAAAATAACAATAACAGAAGCTACAGGAAATAATTTAAAAAATGTTAGCATTGAAATTCCACTCGGTATTTTAGTTTGCGTTACAGGAGTTTCTGGTAGTGGAAAATCGTCATTATTTAATGAAACTCTAGTTCCATATTTAACACAAAAATTACATCGTGCAACTACATATCCGTTACCATTCAAAAAAATTGACGGTTTGGCAAATATTGATAAAGTTATAGAGATAGATCAATCACCAATTGGTAGAACTCCGCGTTCAAATGTATGTACATATACAGGATTATTTACAGATATTCGAGAAATTCTTGCAACATTGCCAGAATCAAAAATTCGAGGTTATAAATCAGGACGATTTTCTTTTAATATTTCAGGCGGAAGATGTAATACTTGTTTGGGGGCAGGAGTAAAAACTATCGAAATGAATTTTTTACCCGACGTTTATGTGCATTGTGAAACTTGTGATGGAAAACGTTACAATCGTGAAACTATAGAAGTAAAATTAAAAGGAAAATCAATTGCAGATATTTTGGATTTAACAATAAATGCCGCTGTAGATTTTTTTGAAAATTTTCCTCAAATTCATAGAAAACTTATTGTCTTACAACAAGTTGGTTTAGGTTATATTACTTTAGGACAATCTGCAACAACTTTTTCTGGTGGAGAAGCACAAAGAGTGAAATTAGCAACCGAATTGATGAGAAAAGATACTGGAAAAACTTTATATATTTTAGATGAGCCAACAACAGGATTACATTTTGAAGATATTAAAATTTTGATGAAAGTTCTTAATCAGTTGATTGATAAGGGAAATAGTATGATAATTATAGAGCATAATATGGAAGTAATAAAATGTTCTGATTGGATTATTGATTTAGGTCCGGAAGGCGGAGAAAATGGTGGAACTATAGTTTGTGAAGGACCTCCTGAAAAAATTATTAAAAACAAAAATAGTTATACTGCTAAATTTTTGAAAAAAGTATTATTGAATTAACAAAAAATAAAGTTACAAAATTTTTTTTGTAGTGCAGACGATTTTATTAAAAAATTTAACTACTGACTTCGATAATGCAACACAAAAAATTAATATAATTTCGGGACAGACGTATTTTATGGGGAGAAAGCAAAAATATTGTGAAGTCTAAAGAGGAAAAAAGCGTTATCAGACACACCTCTTAAATTAGCCCTGAAGAGTTTTATTTTAGCATTAAA
>JAITXI010000086.1 GCA_031284905.1 Bacteroidales bacterium | reverse complement strand
ATCACTAAAACTGTTTTTTATTTTTTCAACGTCAGGAAATTTACGAAAACAAGCTCCGCAAGATAAAGTCCAAAAATCCAATACAATAACTTTGTTATCTATTTCATCTAATTTTATTTTGTTGTCCGAAAAATCCCAAAGTTTAATATCCGCAATTTCTTCTGTTTGCATATCACACTCGTGTTTATAAACAACAATATCAAAATAATTATAGATAAAGATATAACCTGCTACAACAAAAAATAAAAAATATACAGATGCAAAAACAATAATTTTCTTTTTAAAATATTTTAGATATAATAATTTAAAAACAAACCCCAAAAATGTATTTATTACTGCAATACATAATGTTGGATACACTTTAGGAAATGAATAATCATTAAATATAACAGCATATAAAATAGTACCTCCCTGAATTAAAATAAAAGGAGATAATAGAAATAATATTGTTATCCATTTTTTTATTTTGTTATCTATCAGAAAGAACGTACTTACAAAAAATGCAACTCCAACAATAATGAACGCATTTTCCCAATTAAAATAGCCACTACATATTGTTATTATTGATACAATAACTGCTATTATTATTTTTTGATATAATTTCATATATTATAAAATTTATGTAACATAAAAAGGCTGTTAAAACTATGCTTTTAAACTACTTTTTGTTTTACAACGAAGAATTTCTAATTTTATTTGAAGAAATCGGAATAATAAATTAACGTATCCCTTAATTCGTATTTTTCTATTATTGTGTCGTTTCTGATTTTTAGCAGAAGAGGAGGATATTCTACAATTGATTTGGTGTAATAATCGTATTTTTCATTATCAAATATTTTTGTCAAATCATTAAGATCCAAAATATTTATTAAATCTTGACGTTCAAATTTTCTAACATTCGGAAAAACTACGGTTACATTTTGTTTTATTAGATTAGAATGGAAGGTACTATCTCTCAATTGACTTTTTAAGCCTTCTTCACAATTCAGGCAATCTCTATTATTTAATATTAAATAATATTGTTCTTTATTCCCACTACAAGAATAAAGAACAATAATTATAAGAGTTATAATTACAAATTTTATTTTCATAATTAATAGTTAATAGCTAACCCTCCCTTTATGTCTTTCCCAATCTTTAATTTATCTGGCGTTGTATTTATTGTATCATTAGAATTTCTTAAACAACTTTTTGTACCGGGTTTTTCCATCCACATAACAACGGTTGTACAAATTTCTCTTTCATAGGTTGGCGGATCACAAACCATAACTCTTTCTTCTTCATTATTAGAGACTCTATGACCATAAAGTACGCCGGTTCCAATTTTTATGAGAGTCCCACCTTCACCAGGTAAAGTTTTTAATTGTTCGTTACTTGTGTTATTTATCACTAGTTCGTTTTGTTTTTCACAATTAGTTAATGTAAATATTGATACAAAAACTATTAATATAACTATACTAATTTTTTTCATTTTTATAAATTTTTAATTAATAAATAAAAGTTATCATCTCTTAAATAAACAACATACATTTTATCGTTTAAAAATGTTGTTGCATAAATTTCTTTTTCTTGTGGTAAATTAATATTATTTTTTATTTCTTTTTTTGTTTTTAAATCGTATTTATGAATAGAATATATTTTATCTTTTGATTTTTCTATAGTAATAACCTTTTTATTATCAAGTTTAAATGAAACAATTCTATCTTTTGTTGAAATAATCTTTTGAGAATAAAATTTGTTGTTTAATTTGTAAATTTCATTTCCTTGAGAAACATAAATTTTATTATTAAAATTAGAAAAAGTACTTGAATATAAAATATATAATTCATTTGATGTTTCATTACTTGAAAGGGAATTATAATCAGCTAAATACGGGAAATCAATATATTGTGTAAAAATAAGATTTTGATTATTATCAGTTTCAAATAACATTAAAGTAGGAATTTGTGGAGGGACAGAATCTTTAAGAAAATGTGGTACATTGGGAATCAAAACTATGCTATCTGAAAAATATATCTCATAATTACCGGTCAAAAATCCCATTTTTTCACTTGTTTTCGTCGTATCTGAATAAAATGCTTTGTAGCCGGTTGTTGATTTTAGGAGAAATTTACTTGAAAGAGACGATTTATTGTTTATGTTGGTTTCCATTAATAAATTAACCAACATATTATCTGAATTTTTATCTATGCACATAATCCGAACGCCATTATTCTCTATTCCATATTTGCTAAAAGTTTGCAAATCAGTAAATTGTATTGTTGGAAAACTTTTAATTAATACCGAATATGCAGCACTAGTTATTTCAGATTTGTCTATTACAGAAATTTTTCCTGAATTTATATTTAAATTTATAAGTTTGCCTCTATCTAGTATTACGATTGAAGAATCATTTTTTATTGACAACATGTATGGAAGTTTTAAATACAATTCTTGTGTTTCTTTGATTAATACAATCTTATCATTTTGTTTACAGCATGCAACAAATAGAATGTTTAACAAAACTAAAATAAATATAAAATAAATACGTTTACTCATTATTTTTCTTGTAAAAATTCAGGGCAATTTTCTTTATATATCAAAATATATTCTTTGATTGAATTATCATTTTCTGTAACCGATTTAGGAGGATTGGCTATAGCTGCTTTAATAATGGTATAGCATCGAGTAGTATCAGATAGACAATCTATACCTCCAGCCTCTGAAACACCTAAATATTTACCTTTTACATCATCACTACTAAGAAATCTGTAATAATTATTATTAGCAGTATTAGTCTTTTCTAAATTTTCAGTTTTACTACCATACAACTCTTCCCAAACAGAATAATCTGCCATTTTAACAAGTTCCTCTATACTTTTCCCCTCGTAATACTTTTTTTGTTCTACATTAGAGCTATTCGTTGCTTTTTCGCAACTAACCAAAATTGTTTGCAATAGAAATATTGCACTAAAAATGATTAATAATGTTTTTACCTTTCTTTTCATTATTAAAAAATTTGAAGTTAATACTATTTTTATTATTCTGCAAATTTATTTGTTCTTACTACTTTTATCCACCAAATATTTTGCGTGAAAATAATTGACAATTTGTGTGGAATTTTATGCCAAAATTATTTTTTTTCCGTATCTTTGTGTTTTTCAGGGTTCAAATTAAGACTTTCATAGTATTGTTTGTCTAATTCTATATGTAAAATAATTTTTTCCGAAAAATATTTTGAAACTTGTTTGAAGTAAATTTCATGTATGAAGTCGTAATTAAGTACTTCGGAAATAGTTATCAAAAGCTCTATATCAATAGTTTTATTATCAAAAATATAGTAAACGGAAGTTCTATGATAGTTTATTTTTTCAGCAAATTCTGTTACTGTCATAGAACTTTTTTCCCATTTTTCTTTTATTATCGAACCAATATGTATATCTTTAAA
>JAITXI010000053.1 GCA_031284905.1 Bacteroidales bacterium | reverse complement strand
CAACAGCAAAAGAAATTCAAATACAAACTTGTAGAAAATAACGCCAACAGAAATAAATTTGAGACAGCTATCGAATGGCTTATACATGCTGGCATTGTAAATCAAAGCAAATGTATCGTAAAACCTGCACGCCCGCTGAGGCAGGACGAAAACAATATGTCGTTCAAGCTCTATCTGTTAGATGTCGGATTGTTGAGCCATTTAGCCGAAGTCAGCATTTTTGATGTTTTGCAAAACGAAAAATATGACTATCTCGGTGCATTGACAGAAAATTATGTTGCGCAAACTTTTGTTGCACAGAATAGAAAATTGTGTTACTGGATTTCCGGAAATGAAGCGGAAGTCGATTTCCTCTTAACGCTGGATAATTCAATTATTCCCTGTGAGGTTAAATCGTCTGACAACGTAAAAGCAAAAAGTTTGCAGGAATATGTCAAACGCTATGAGCCAAATTATTCAATCAGAATTTCGGCAAAAAACTTTGGCTTTGAGAACAATATTAAAGCAGTTCCATTGTATGCCGTTCATTGTTTGCGATGATTTTGTCGATAGTTAGAGCCGTTCAAAACTTGCAAAACGTTGAATTAAAAATAAATTTTTCTCTGAAATTTTCAAAAAAACTATTTCTCAAGTCTTTTTTCCAAAACAGCTATAGTTTTATCTTTTTCTGCCAAAAGTTTTTCATATAATTCCATCATTTTGTCTATTGGATTAAAATTTGGATTGTGCATTATTATTGCAGAATTATAATTATCGTGTAAAGTACTTGAAATAATGTTTACAACACCTTCTTCGTTAAAGTTTTTTATAGCTTCTACCGAAATTTTCATTATTAATGAAATTTTTTCAAGAATTTCGTTGTCAATATCAGATTTTTGTTCTAAATTTGAGAAATTTTGTTGGGTCATGCCAAGTTCAAAAGCTATAGCATCTTGTTTTATTCCTAAAATATCGCGTAAGCGTTTTATATTGTGTCCTATATGAAGTTTGGTCGGATTATAATTTTCAGTATTCATAATTATTAAAATATAAAATAATGTTTGCAAATGTAATAAATATTTTTAAAATCTACAAATTATTAAATTGTGTTTTACAACTAAATTTTGTATTTTACAAACAAAAACTTGTAGGTTACAAAACCAAAACATTTTACTTTTGTTGCTAATTAAATTAATATAAATCAAAATTTAAAAATTTTTAATTATGTCAAAAGAAACATTAAGTGAATTAACAAAAACTGAAAATTTATCAGTTGAAGAATTATTTTTAATCAGAGGAGGAGCAAATGTAGCCGGAGGAAGTAGTAGCTCTTCGTCTTTACAAAAAATATGTGATACTAGCGGATGTATTAATCTTTCTTGTGAAACTCAGGGCTGTAAAAATTCCGGATGCACACAAAATGTATGTGTTAATAGTTCTTGTAAAAGTAGTGCTTGTAAAAATGGAGCTTGTGAAAGTGCTACTTGCAAAGAAAAATCAGAAATTAAATAATTACAAAATTTATATGAAAACACTATATGTCTTAACAAAAACTGAAAATTTATCAGTTGAAGATTTATTTTTAATCAGAGGCGGAGCAGGAGTAGCTGTATCTAGTATCAGTTCCGCTCAATCTATGATTTGCGACAATAGCGGATGCAAAGGAAGTGCATGTAATAGCGGTGCATGTATTAGCTCTGGCTGCAAATCAAAAGCTTGTAAAGATGGCGTATGCAACTCTAATGCTTGTAGCTCTTCTGCTTGCAATAGCAGATCATGCTCGAATGAATCAGAAAAAGAATAAATTAATTAAGTGTAATTAGAAATATTTCTAATTACACAAATTTTTTAAAAATGAAAAAAATAGTATTAAATCCGGATTATTATTTACGAACAGACGAAAAAAGAACATTTATCATAAATCGTAATACTTTCAAGAATAATAGTTCTTATGGCTGGTATTCGGTTTTGCACCCGATTCATGCAATTGTTTTTGCATTTTTTACAAAAAATGAAGATTTTGAAACAGTTATTGCAAAAATAGCCGAATTTCTTTCAAAAACAATCGAAGAAGTTGAAAAATTGATAACTCCATTTATTAATAATCCCGAAGATGTTTTTGTTGAACATCAAGGAATTAGGTTTGAAATTCCAAGTAATGTTTTAATTGAAACAGAAAACGATATTGTATATCATAGAGAATATAACATAGAAGATTTTATTTTTGAAGAAAACGATTTCAAAACAAAACGATATTTCAAAGCTCCTCTTAATATGACTTTTATGCCTAATAATACTTGCGTTACAAATTGCGAATATTGCTATTGCGATAAAGACCATAAAGTTGAAAAACTATTACCATACGAGCGTTTATTGAAAATTATGGACGAGGCGCAAGAACTCGAAATGTTGAATTTTGGAGTTGTGGGTGGAGAAGTTTTTACTTATCCGCATTGGCGGAAATTGCTGAAAGAAATAAAAGACCGTGATTTTGAACTTTCTATGATGTCCACAAAAGTACCAATAACTTTAGACGATATTAAGTATTTGAAAAGTTTGGGTATTGATGAAATTCAAATTTCAATAGATAGTTTGATTTTTGATGAAATGAAAACGCTTGTAAAAGTAAATGAAACATATCATAAAAAAATTAAAGAAACAGTAAAAAATCTTTGTAATGAAGGTTTTGCCGTGCAAATTGCAACAATTTTAACAAAATATAATTGCAGTAAAGCAAGTATAGATTCTGTATTAAAACTCATAAACGATTGTGGAGTAGGAAGTTGGAGTATTTCGCCCGGATTTGAATCGCTTTACAGACCAAAACAGTCGTTTAGAACAACA
>JAITXI010000039.1 GCA_031284905.1 Bacteroidales bacterium | reverse complement strand
AATTTACTGCATAAAGTGTATTATTATAGTTGTAGGTTCCAACATTGCTCTTTGTCTGTATATTACCGTTTTCTGCGTAAGTAACGGCTTTTGATGTCTGACCTGATTTTTGCCAAGTCTGTAAACGCTGATTGTAATCGTAAATCATATTGATTTATTTTACTTATTAAATAATTGACTAATTTTTCGATTTAGTCTTCTTTTAAATGTTGAATAATAAATTGAATTATCATGGCAGTCAATACAGACACCATAGTAGGAAATAATTTTTTTTCTTTTTCTAAATAGATTAAATGGTTTACATTTTTTAAAATATTCAATATCAGATATTAACTTATATTCAGATAATGATATATTTCCAAACATAAAATTTACGTATTTTTGCATTAATATATCTTTAAGCGATATTTCTTTTAAAAAATAAATTTTATTATTTTCTGTAATATAATAAAACTTAAGAATTCCAATATTTTTATAATTTATAAAATGTTTAAGATTTATTGAAAAAGATTTTTCAAAATTATCTACAGCAACTTGAAAAAATAAATCTCTATTTAATAAATCGTTAGGATAATATTCTATTAAGTAGTTATAATTATTCGAATGTATAAAATTTTTATATTGGTTATTATATGAATTTGATACATCATTCAAATTGCTAAAATCTTTACTATCAATAATATTTGGTATGTGAATTTTTAATTTTAAATTGATTTTATGGTGAAGACACAAAGCGTAAAAAATAGAATCTTGACACGTATCTATTAATTGAAATTCATTTTGGTTTTTTAAGATAAAATTAGAATCTTGGCTAATATTTTTTTTAATATTGTTTTTTTCTAATATTTTATAATTTGTTAATAACAAACTATAATTTTCAAAAACATAGAAATTTGAAAAATTTTGAAACTTAATTGTGTCAATGGTTTTATTTGATGAAAATACTGTAAAAAATAAATTATTTTTGATAAGTGAATCTGATATATATAGATAAAAAATATCTGAATTTTTATTAAATAATATTCTATCTATTTGGTTGTCTTCATAAAATAATTTTATAGAGTCTATACTGCAACAATACGAACTATCATTTTTTAAATTCTTGTTGTATATAATTTTATAGACAATTTTTATTGTATTAATATCATAAATATTTATGATATTAATTGTAATAATAACAATTAATATGAATGTTCGTCTCATTTATTAAAATTTAAAAATATGAATATTATTAAGCACATACTTTGATTTATAAAAAGATATGTTTTTAAAAAAAATTGATTCTAAACCCCATTCAGGGTCTCCATACCAGATTTTAATTTGGCTATTAGGTGTCCATTGTCGGATTTTTGATATTGACACTAAATGTCCACCATCGTTAATTCTTAAAGCCATCGAAGATGGATTCCCTTTTGATAATTCAGAAGCAATATTTGACCAATCTACATTATTATTATTAAATGCCTCTACATTAAAACCACAATATTCAAAAAAATCTTCTAAAGAGCCGTTTGGATTTTCTTTAACAAATAGTGCCTCTAACAAATCAAAATCTTCTATTGTTCTTGTACCTCCGTTAGCCTTATCAAAAGCAGCTAAAACAGCTGATTTGCAATCTGTTATCCCCTTTTGATTTAATATTTCTAAATAATTTTCTCCAAACAAATACGGTCTTTTCCCAGTAAAAAAATGTTTTCCTTGCAAACTTGCCTTAATTCCAAAACTCAAACCGCCTGTTAAAGCACCAGACCCTGCACCTGCCCAAAAACCTGATGCCGTGGTAGCCGTTGAAAAACCAACAAAACCGGCTCCAAAACCGGCTCCTGCTATTGCAGAACCGTAACTAAACGTCATCAAAGTATCGTAGCTGTATGTAAATGTTTCGGTCATTTTTTGTTGTTATTTTTTTGCAAAGTTAATCAAAATTTTATATTTTTTCACTTTAAGGTTAGTCATTCAAAATTATTTGTTTCATAAAGCAGTAGTATTGAATTAATAATTTGCATTACATCTTCTGCAATTTTTATTTCATGTAAAAAAACATCTTTTATTTCATAATGAACAGACATAAAATTTCCGTATTCTAAATCAAAAATAATATTTATTTTTTCTCTATTTTTAATAAAATTTTTATAAAGATGGCAGTGGTTTTTTGAAGGATATGTGATTTTTTCTAAAAAATATTTTGTTGGAACGATTATTGAATCTAATAAAACAACAGTTTTGTATTCTGTTTTTTGCATTGACATAATAATTGAATCGGTAATGTATGGTTCGCTATCTGAAAAAAGTGCATTTGCCTCGCATTTTATTATAGTATTACTACTTTCTAATGTAAAATAAATAAAAGTTATTTTTTGAGCAAAAACACAATTACTCAATAAAATAAAAAATATACATAGCCGAACAAAATTCATAATCTGTTATAAAATTTTTTTGTATTGTAATTTTGAATATTTTATTATTAACTTACAAGTTTTATTAAATTCAGACAAATGACTTTGTTTCTCTTCTTTTTTAGATAAACTGATAATTTCATAGTACGAGAAAAAATTCAATGAAATATACGCTAACTTAATAAAAACACCATCAAAAATTATTGGAAAGTTATTAGGGTTCGTAAGTGAAATTATTTTCTTTAAATTAATTTTTTTATATGAATCAATAATTTCACTAAATTGTTCGTTAGTAATAATAATTATTTTATCAAAACCATTTACAATATTATTTCTATTATTGGGCATTATTATACCAATGCAACAAATTGTATCATTTTCTCTAAAGACGCTGAAA
>JAITXI010000033.1 GCA_031284905.1 Bacteroidales bacterium | reverse complement strand
ATACAAACCGGAACATTCTGCAAAAAATTATTATACTAATTTTCAGCCCTTGCAAACGATGTAAAATTTGCAAAGGCATTTACTGCCTAAATTCGTCTTGCATAATTGCCATACATCGGATTGCTTAATAATTACATTAAAATATTTTCCTACAAATTTATATTTAATTTTTTGAATTACAATATAATTTTTTTCTTCTTTTTCAATAAATGAAACAAAAAAATCTCTACAAGCGTTGCAACAACAAAAAAACATTACCAAAAGTTTTTTTGGCAACAACCTGATTTTAATATTTCTAATATCTTTGTTCATCTTTTATCTTTTTCAAATTTTTAAATGAAAAAAGCGGACTTAAATATCCGCCTTGAGATCCTGATAATTATCCATGTAACTAATAAGTAAGCCCGCATTTCTGCGAACGTTACACTTATTCTTGTTACATTTTTTGAAATTTATCAGGTTTCAAGGCAAGAATTGCGTAAACGCCTTTTTCTAATATGTATTAAAATGTGCCTTTCAGCACGCTATTTTTTTATTTCATAAGCAAAAATTTTATATAAATTTCAGACTACAAATTTAATCATTATTTTTAATAAAACAAATATTTATTTTTTTGAAAAAATATTCGTTATTATCTCTAAACGGACAATTTTTTGAATAAATTGTTCCTTAATATTACGACATTTCTTTGTTTAAATATTCCCAAAAACTTATTGGATTTTCATTTTGTCCCCATGAAATATGTGAGTCTCATTTTTTCCCTCACGATTTATTAATAAAAATAATTTCAAAAATTTGTAAGGATATTATCCAATAAAAGAAAATTTATTTAATAAAATAAAAAACTATTGTCTAAATCAATTCTTTATCCACCTTAATTTTCTTTCCTTGTCATATTCAATTCTGCTATTATCCAAACACCATTGAACAACTTTTGCAACTTTATTCGATTCAAAATCTGTTATACTATTTACTAAATCTCTTAATAATTCAGGGTTTTCGCTCAAAATATTTTTAATACTCAAACCAATGGTTTCAAATTCATATTTTGTCAAACCCAATGAATTTTTTGAGTTACAAATATCACAGTGTCCGCAAGGTTTGGTGTTTTTTTCACCAAAATATGATAACAATTGTTGGCTTCTACATTTATTTGAACTTGTTGCATAAGATAACATACTTTCCAAACGATATACAATTCTTTGTTTATGTTCATTAATTTTCACATCATCAATTAAACGACTAATATCATCCGGACGAGGAACAAAAAAATGAATTATCGGATGTTTTGATTTTGGAATAAAATTTATAATATTTCTTTGGTTGAGTTCTTTTAATAATTCGTAAACTTTTTGAGGAGTAATATTTAGAATTTTTGCCAAATAATCCTCGCTAATATTAACGAAATCAGTAAAAACTCCAGTATAAGTTCTTAAAATAGTTTTCAGAAAATCGTCTAATCCTGAGAAAATTTGGAAGCTATACAATTCATCTCTGTTGCAGGCTATCATTATTCTTGAAGTGCTGTTTACATCTGAATCATAAGAAAGTATTTCGCTTATTTCCAATAGTTTAAGTGAATTGATTGTTGTTACAACATCGTAATGAAATTTTGAAACAAAATCAAAAACATCAAAAGTAAAATCCGTATCTTCACCCGCAAAAAAAGGAATTTTCAAATAAGAACAAATATCGTTATAAATATTCTCAACTTTTTTCAAATCTGGAAATGACATTGTCAAATTTTTTTTCAATTGAGCAACATCTGTTCCGTTAAAAAGTAAGAAAGCATTTGCTTTTTTGCCGTCTCTTCCTGCTCTTCCGGCTTCTTGAAAATATGCCTCTAAAGAATCCGGTAAATCTAAATGCACAACTAATCTTACATCAGGTTTATCAATTCCCATTCCGAAAGCATTTGTACAAACCATTATACGAATTTTGTTATTCTGCCAATCGTTTTGTTTTTCTTCTCGTTGTTTCGACTCTAATCCTGCATGATAAAAATCAGCAGCAACGCCAAATTTTTGGAGCAATAGAGCATATTCTTTGGTTTTTTTTCTATTTCTTACATATATAACACCACTACCCGGAACTTTATTTAATAATCGAAAAAGAATATTTATTTTATCTTCAATTTTTGCTACAGAATAAATTAAATTTTTCCTTTCAAAACTTTTTTGAATAACATTATATTCTTTAAAATTTAATTTATTCTGAATATCTAAAACAACTTCGGGTGTAGCAGTTGCAGTTAAAGCCAAAACCGGAATATCCGGAAGCATTTCTCTGATTTCTACGATTTCCAAATATGAAGGTCTAAAATCATATCCCCATTGAGAAATACAATGTGCTTCGTCAATAGTTATTAGATTAACATTCATATTTTTCATCATTTGTTTGAAATAATAATTTTTCAAACGTTCGGGTGAAATATACAAAAATTTGTAGCCGCCATTTATTACATTGTTTAAAGTAATTTCGATTTCATACTTTGTCATTCCCGAATAAATAGCAGCAGCTTTAATTTTTTTTTTCTTAAGATTTTCTACTTGGTCTTTCATTAAAGCTATCAAGGGAGTAACTACTAAACAAACGCCTTCGACCGACATACTATAAACTTGAAAAGTAATTGATTTTCCACCGCCGGTTGGCATTAAGCCCAAGGTATCTTTCCCTGAAGCAATTGATTCAATAATTATATCTTGCGGATTTCTAAATTCGTTGTATCCCCAATATTTGAATAATATGTCTGTGTAAATACTCAAAATTATTTGGTTTTATCATATTTTTGGGAATTTATTAAATTCAATAATTAAAAATGCTTTAGTTTTATTTTGATTAGATTTGACAGGAGAAATTATTTGAATAAAATTATTTTTTTCGTTTTTTATAGTTTCGTTTTTCAACATTTTAAAATCCAAAAAAGGTTTATTTATATCTTTCATATCTGTTGAATAAATAATTTGGCATAAATTATCAATAGAAGCAACATTTACTATGAAAATTTTTTGAACATTATTATCTTGAATAAACATATTCAATAAATAATTTATTTTTTTTTCATTTTCTATTGATAATTCATTAGCAATTGCAATTGAAAGAGCTTCTGTTGTTTGAGTATAACTTTGGCACAATAAACTATCAGCTATATTATTTAGATTTTCAATAATTTGAATATTTTCGAGATTGTTTTTATTTATTTCAAATTTTGCTTTATTTTCTACTTTATAAACTTTTATTAATACATAACTTATCAGAACGATAATAGTAAGTAAAAAAAAAGTAACAAGTTTATGATTTTTAATAAAATTTAAAAATTTATTCTCCTGTTTTGGAGTAATTTCTACACTATTTTCTTCCACGATATTATTTTTTAATAAATTAAATTTTCCGAACTTCTTTTTAGATATTTATTTAATGAAAAGAAAGTGCAAACATAAGAAAAAATAAGTCCAACGATTAAAACAGTGGCAAATAATTCTCCAATTAATATTGGATTAAATTTTATCACATCTCCTAATTGAGAATTTACAAAATATGTAACACCCGAAAGGATTATTATTGCCAAAATAGACCCCCAAAATCCCTGCGACAAACCGCTGAGTAAAAAAGGACGTCTAATAAACCGATTTTCTGCACCGATAAGTTTCATAGTTTTAATCAAATCTCGTTTTGCATAAATTTGTAGTCGAATTGTGTTGTTTAACAGAGCAAAAGAAATAAAAATAAAAAGCGCACAAAGACCTAAAAGAAGAATATTTGCTCTTCGAATATTTTTATAAATAATATGCAATAAATTTTCTTGATATGCTATTTCATCTACAATATCAGAATCATCAGCCAAGATTTCTTTTATTCTTTGAATACTATCCGGAACAGCATACTCAGAAGCCAAATAAATATTTATAGTTGCCGGCAACGGATTATATCCTAAAACTTCCACAAAATCCTCACCTAACTCTTTTTGCATTGATTTTGCAGCCTCTTCACTATTTATAAATTCTGTTGAATTAACAAAATTATAAGTATTCAACTTTGTCTGATATGCTTTTATTTCAGGTTCTTTTACATGATTTCTAATTAAAACCGAAAAACATAAATGTTCTTTTACATAATCGGATAGTGCTTTTGAATTTAAGAGCAATAAACCTATCATTCCGATAATAAGTAATACAAAAACTACACTTATCAAAGATGTAAGATAAGCGCCTCTGACTTTACTTTTTGTTTTTGAAACGTCTTCCATTAATTAATTTTTAACAAATTTTCTTACAATAATTTTGTTATCATCAAGCATTATTTTTGCAAAATATGTTCCGACAGCAAAATTATTTATATCTATTTTACAATTATCTTTATTTATATTTTTATTTATTAATTCTTTTCCGTCAATTGAATAAATGATTATATTTGAAATAATTTCATCTTTTAACACAAAGTTTACAACATCATTTGCAGGATTTGGATAAACGGATAATAAATTATTATAATCTATTGGAATAATACTAAAATCAGGCGTAAAAGTTACTTGAATTGTATCGGTAGCAGAACATCCGTATTGACCAAAAACAGTAATCCAAAATATTTGAGTTCCTTCGCCGTAATCTTCGCCTAAAACGTATATTGTTGGAGATGTTGCGTTTGTATTCCATAAATACGAATCATAGATAGGTTCTACGCCAATAGTTACACCGGAATTTACAGAAATAGATTTATCCTCACCAAGTGAAATATTAATTGGAGGATAAATAGATACGAGTGTTGAAAAAGAAACAGAACAGCCAAATTCATCGCCGGAAACTGTTACAGTATAAGTCCCGGGAGCAGTAACAGAAATTGTTTGAGTCGTAGCTTCTGTGTTCCAAATATAATTATAGCCACCATTGCCAGGATTTAATATAATTGAATTTGCACATTCTGTAATTGTAGTGGGCAGACTACTATTAAAAAATGGATGAAATGTAACAACAACGGTATCCGAATTTTTGCAATATGTATCATTTGCCACTACTTGAAGAATATAAGTTCCTGATTGTGTTACGGTTAAAGTTTGAGTATGAATCAATAGAGTTCCTGTATTCCAAGTATAAGAAGCGAAACTTCCGGAAGTTTCTAAAACATGAGAAACACCTTGACAAAATGCTAAATCCGGTCCTAAATCCATTGCAGGAGCAGGATTAATAGTTACGTAAAAATCAGCAGAGGTAGTATCTGAACAACCATTCCAAACTCTGCAATGATAGTTTCCTGCATCAGAAACATGAATATTTGGAAGAATAAGTGTTGTTGCATCAATTCCGGATATTTGAACATTATTATGATACCAATTTACATGATAATTTGTTCCTGAAACAAATACGGTTAATTGAATAGTATCAAATTCGCATAAAGAATTATTTCCATTAGGACCATTTGTTAAATAAGCCGGTGTGCCAATAGAAACAAGTACTGAATCAGAATCAATATCACCGCATTCGTTATGGATGCTGCAATAATAATATCCGGCTTTATTAATTTGAACATTCGAATAAGAAATTGTTTGTACGGCATCTATAAAATCACTATTTCTATACCATGCATAAATTAATGTAGGTTCTCCTGTCGCTACCACAGATAATTGGAAATCGCCACCTACGCATGTTTCTATTGGCAAAGGTTGAGTTTGAATATGCGGAAGTGATTTAACAGTAACCGATGCGTGAAATGTTTCAATAGTATTACACATATTAGAAAGTTCGCAATAATATATACCTGCATCTTGTGATGTAGCACTTGACACCGAATATTCATTTCCTGTTTCAATTTCTATATCTTGTGTATCTTCCTTATACCAAATATAACTAATTGGCTCAGTACCTGACACTTGCATAAATTGATTTAGGCTAAATCCAAATTCTTCTCCTTCGCAAATTGTAATATTTTGAATATTTAACGCTAAAGAGACCGGAGTATTAACAACAACAGAAACAGTGTCGGTTGTAGCCATACCACATTCATTTATAGCCATACAAAAATATTCCCCTGCTTGCCATTCCGCAATATTATTTATTATTAAAGTTTGGTTGTCATTAGTAAATGAAGCATTCAAAAATTGTACTAAAACAGCTGTATCATTAATTAATCGAAACCACTCTATGGTCATTGGCTCATCGCCAACAACTTTTGTGTTTAAAGTCAAACTATCTCCTACGCATAGTGTAGCTCCTTGTAAAGATCCGTCAAAAGCCGGAGGAGTTTTAAAGTTTAAATAATGATAATTAGAAGTATCGCTTCCACAGGAATTTGTAACAACGTAGTAATAATATGGTTCGTATCCATTATTTGAATCAATAGTCAAATGACTAGTAGAATCTATGGGAGTTGGATTTGTTCCTCCAAACCATTGATATGTTAAAGAAGTAGTACTGGTAGCACTTCCATATAGATCAAAAGTTGAAGTCGGACAACCCAATAATGTATCTGTTGAAGATATAGCAGTGGGCAAATTATTTGTTTGCACTCCAAAATTGTGTAAAGTATCTACCCCACAAACATTTGTTGCAACTAAAAAATAAGTAGCCGGATTAAGATAGGGGATATTTGTTAAATGTAACTCATTTGTTGTTTCAGATGATAATACTGTAGTATCTTCACCTATTTTTTGATACCATTGAAAACTCAAATTTGTCCCCGCATAAGGTGTTACCGTAATATTAGCATCTTCTCCTTCACAAACCGATGGAATAATCGGGAAATTACTCAAATTCGGTAAAAATAAATGAATGAGAGTAACATTATTAGAAGGAGTTGATGTTCCGCAAGCATTACTTGCTATTACATGATAAGTTCCGGCATCAGATGATGTTGGGTTATTAAAAACAATAGTATTTCCGGAATAAGAGGGATATGATTGTGAGTTTTTATACCACGAGAATGATATACCGGATTCTTCAGGAGTATATAAAGCGGTCAAAGTTGTACTGCCACCTTCACACAGATACTGATTGTTTGATGCAAGAGAAGTAATGTTAGGAACAGCAGAAGACACAATTACTGATAGCTCATTGGAAACTATATTAACAGGAGACGTAATTCTAAATTGATAACGCCCTATATCTGATAATGAGGCATTAGAAATATTGTACTCTATTAATGTTCCCGAAGCATTAACTGTAGCAGTGTTGTTACTTGTAGGAATTTCAACCATCGAACCTTGATTTAGGTAATTAAAATCAACAGAATAAGTAATGAACCCATCGTAGCCGGAAATTTCCATTTTAAGCGAGATTGTTTCGCCTATACATACCGCAACATTATTAGATTGTTCGGAAATTGTTTGAGAATACGAATATATTGTTATCTCTAAAAACGCTAATATAAATATAATTCTTTTCATTTTTTTATTATTAAAATAATGTATTTTTATTTTCTAAAGAAAGATTTTCATAATAAGTATCAATCTGCAAATTTTGTTTAGAACTTGCCTGAACTGCTAAAAAATCGCATCTGTTATTTTCAATTGTAGAAGAATGACCTTTTATCCAAATAAAATTTACCTTGTGTTTTTTATAAACTTTCACAAATCTTTTCCAAAGGTCAGGATTTTTTACATTTTTATATTGTTTAAAAATCCATTTATCTATCCATTTATCATTTATTGCCGAAGCTACATATTGTGAATCTGTATAAATTCTCACTATTGAATTTTCAAATTTTAATGTTTCCAATGCGACAATTACTGCCAATAATTCCATTCGATTATTTGTGGTTTTTCGGTATCCTTCGGAAAGTTCTTTTCGGAATTGCCCGTAAAGAAACACAATGCCATATCCCCCCGGACCCGGGTTGCCGGAACAAGCACCGTCTGTATAAATTGTTATTTCAGGAATATTTTCCAAAACACTAAACTATTTATTTATTAATATTTTTTGCGATACTTTATTAGAACCGGTTATTAAAGATACAAAATATAATCCTGACGGATAATTTGTAACATCAAGCATTATTTCTTGACCGCTTACCGTTGTTTTCTTTTCAAACAAACATTTGCCTGTAACGTCAAAAAATTGTATAAATAAATCTTTACCAAATTCTAATTCTCCTGTTTGAATGAAAATATTATTTGTAGCCGGATTTGGATAGATTTCTATATTATTTTGAATATCGAAATCATCAACTTCAATAATACAAGATTTTGGAGCAAGAGAACTTGAATATGCTTTTCCGTATTTGTTATAAGCAGAAAGCCAAGTAGAATCTTGATTTTGAATAAAAAATGTATTTAATCCTTCATTTGCCCCTCTACTTACTACGCTTATTGCAAATTGTGTGTTGTTTTCCGCAGTATTTGCACCTTTTGAATAATTAAGTTTATAACCTGCATAGAAAGGTCCATGAACTTCGATAGGAGAGTCAAAAACTACTGAATTCCAATAATTTTCAGGTAAGTCTTTTAAGAAAACTTTTTTCTCACCTAAAACTATTTCCGGCACGTCAGTATTTCCGTCCCAAATATAGAAAGTTACATAACTATCATTTGTTATTTTTTTGCATTTAGCAACCGACATTACTAATTCACGAACATCTTCAAACTGATATTGAGTAAATTTTTCTGCATAGCCAATGGTTTTTGTACTATTATTTCCTGTTAAATAACCCCAAGAAGCACCGGTTACTCCGGGACAAGAAAGTGTCTCACTTTTTCTATTTATATTTGAAATTGTATCGCAATATTCAATAGGAACACCTGAAAAAACCATTATATATTTTTCTTTAAGCATATAGCTGCTATGTCCACAAGCGTCATTTACAGCAAGGTAAACATCATAAAAATGGCTGTTGGAGGAAGTGTTGTATTGAATACCTCTGGTTATATTTGAAGCAACCGAAGTATTCGGAGAACCTCCTTCAAAATCCCAACTCCATATTGTTGGATAATTTATGGAGCGGTCTTTAAAGTACACTTTTTGACCGGCATTAATCATACGTGGGTTACCTTCAAAATCTGCAATTGGAGCTGGAATATTAGGATTCGACAAACAAGGGTCAGTTGTAGCTACTCTGATATATACGCATTTTTTTAGTGTGTCTGTCCCCACATTATTATGAACTATAAGAGTAACACAGTAACTTCCTGCATTTTGATAACGGATACCTGAAGGGTTTTGTTCGTAAGAATTTGAAGGTACTCCGCCTTGAAAAATCCATTCCCAACGAAATGGACTATTTTTGCTTAAATCTGTAAAATTAACAAAGTTGCCGGGAGCAATAAATGTTCTATCAGCTTCAAAATCTGCAATTGGTTTATTTGTAGCAGCGGGTACAACGTGAATATATTGTGTGCGTTGAATAGCACTAGTGGTTCCACTTCCATCTTTTACACTCAATGATACCGAAAAATCACCAACTGTATTATAGAAAATTGCAGTAGGAGGTTCAAAAGTAGTAGCGTAATTTGGCAGTCCACCTTGCATACTCCAAACGGTTTCTGTAAAAGGACCATTTTGAGATAAATTCGTAAATGTTACAGTAGAACCGACAGGAATAGTTGTTTGACTTGCCGAAAAATATGCAACAGGAGTTGTGGTATTTTCAGAAACAACTATAATTCCATAAGCTACTTCGGTATCAACACTTGTTGAATTTTGAACTTCTAATATAACAGTATAAGAACCGGGAGTATAATAGCAGATATTTATTGGATTCTGTGAATAAGAAATTGATGGTTCTGCTCCTTCAAAAGTCCATTTCCAATATGTCGGGGCTCCTGATGTATAATCTGTAAAATTTATACAATCACCTGCTATAATATTATTATTACTTGGTAAAAAAGTTGCATCCAAGGTTGCTTTACTATCATTTCCCCATTTTTGCGAATATAATTTATTTACATTTGCAAAACAAACACTAAAGAGAATAATTATTATCAAAAACTTTTTCATAAAAAATCGTTTTATTTATTAATATTTACAAAATTAGTAAAAATTTATCAATTTTACACTTTTATTTAATCATCTTCATAAAGTAACTCTTCTAAATTATCTTGAAGACCTATTATTTTAAATTCAGTCCTTCTATTTTTCTGGCGACCTTCAGGATTATCAGAACCGTCAGGATTTGAATTTGGAGCAATCGGTTTACTCTTTCCATATCCTCTTGCAACTAACCGATTTTTATCTATTCCTTTGTTAATCAAATAATCTACAACTGATTGCGCTCTTTGTTGTGATAATTTATCATTCAATTTTTCCGAACCTATACTATCTGTATGTGAACTAATCTCAATAATAATATTAGGATAAGATGTCAAAATTCTAAAAATTGTACTATCAATAGTCTTTTTAGCATCTTCAGACAATTTGTAATCATTAAATTCATAATAAATATTTTTTACAATTATTGGTTCTATTGGTAACGTATTTACAATAATTGCATCTAAATGAACGGTATCAGATTTAAAAATATTTTGTGTATTTAAAGCTAATTTTTTTTCAGTTTTATTAACATCTACAACTTTGATAACATATTTTGCACCTTGTTCAAGATTAAAATAATAATTTCCATTTGTTGTATAATCTGTTTTTACAAAAATTTCTTTACCTGAATTATCAACAATATAAAGATTTACAGGATAATCATACAAAATTTTAACATCGTCAGAATTTTTTGATAAATCCATATCTAAAGTAAATTGATTTTTATAATCTTTTTCAATACTTTTGTAAAAAGCAGGATCTACAATTCCAAGAACTCTCCCTGTTCCGACAATACTTATAAAATCTTTATCAATAAATTGGTAAATATCATCACAACAAGTTGAATGTCTGAGGGAATATCCTCCGGGACGGTTTGATGTTAAAAATCCTTTTTCACGGGAATCTTCAAAAACGAAATATAAATCATCATAACTTGAATTTATCGGAAATCCTAAATTTTCAGGA
This sequence comes from Bacteroidales bacterium, assembly GCA_031284905.1. Classification (GTDB taxonomy): domain Bacteria; phylum Bacteroidota; class Bacteroidia; order Bacteroidales; family ML635J-15; genus Bact-19. The sequence continues at coordinate 3,153 of JAITXI010000033.1, read as the reverse complement.
GCTTCAAAAGATTTTGCTTCTCCAAAAGATTTGAAAATATCGAAACCGCCAATTGTTGGCAATCCGTTTGAACTAAAATACAAAGTTTTTGTATCTATATTATAATATGGTGTTATTTCATCTCCAATTGTATTTATTTTTTTTCCACAATTTTTCGCTTCTTTCCATTCATTTTTCTTTCTATCATAAAAAGTGAACCATAAATCCATTCCTCCGCGTCCTCCTTCTCTGTCGGAAACGAAATATAAAATATCTGTATTTTGTTTTGAAATTCCGATAGCCGGCATTGTAGTTGTAGCTTTTTTAGCATTGATAATTTCAGGTAATTCTTCCGGCGTTTGCCATTCACTATTTTCCAACTTTGATACAAAAATTTTGCACAAAACTTTTCCAAAAGAATTATCAAAATTACAACGAGTAAAATAAAATCTATTTTTATCTAACGAGAAAACTCCATTGCCTGTATTTGTATCATGACCGTTAATGGTTGTATCAAATTCTCCTAAATTTTTCCATGAATTTCCAACTTTTTGAGCCATAAAAAATTTTCTAACAGGAAGTTTATCTTTATAAACATCGTAATAATTAATTTGTTTTTCTTGCAAAGAACCCCAAATTAATTTATTTCCGTTATCATAAGGAATTGGAGAAAATTCGATGTGAGGTTTATTTATTGCAGTATCAAGCAAAATTACAAGCATGTTTTTTTTCTGATTTTTCATTTCAGGAATTTCTTCAATAATATCAATATGGCTTTTAGCAATTCGAGCATATTCTTTTAATTCTTGGTCGCCTTTTGAAACTTTGATAAAATTGTTAAAAGATTTTATAGCCTCATCGTAGTTTTCAAGAATTTTCTGACACAAAGCATAGTCAAATAAATCAAGAATATATTTATTCGGACTTGCTTCGTAGGCTTTAGAAAGATATTTTTCTGCCTCTTTATAATTTTTTTCACGCAAAAGTAATTGCCCTAAATCGTGATGAACTTTAGAATTTTCAGAATTTATAGTTTCGTATTTCTGATAAGCATCAATTGCTGTAAAAATATCTCCAAATTCTAATGCTTTTTTAGCATTTTTCAATAATTTACCGGGATTATCCGTACTTTTTAAATCAATTTGAGCAAAAGTTGAACTGACAAAAAACAGCAGGATTCCTAAAATATAAAATGTTTTTTTAATATCTGTCACAGGGAATAGTTATTTTATTAGATTTAATTCTGTAAAATTTATAGATTAACGAAGCTTCTAAAGCTCCTCGAATATGAGTAGCTTTAATAAGTCGGGAAAGGTTTAAATCGTAGCTGATACCAAGGTCAAAGTCCCAAATATTAACTCCGCCTGTAAGAATAAATGAATCAATATTTTTCAAAGAATACCTGACAAATGCACCTGCAAATATTTTTTTCAAAATAACTTTGTCGGGAAGATAATAATTAACCAAAGATCCTATCAACCAATCACTTGCTTTTTTGTTATACATAACGAAAAGACTTGGATTTAATTCAAAATTTTGTTTGAAACTCCATCTCACACCACCATTAAATGCCATTCTAATACCAAGTTTACTTTCTTTATTTTCTGTAAAACTTTCGTTTGGCATTGTTAAATGAAAGAAAGAAGCGCCTCCGTAAGGTTTCAATTTTCCGATATTATAAGAATAATGGACTCCTGCGTTTAAATCGAAATAACTTAACTTTTCTAAATTATCTTTAACGGAAGAACGATTGTATTCGGAGTTAAATAATCCCGATTCGGGGTCAAATTGAGTAGGAAAAGATAATCCCGATTGGTCAAAATTTTTTAAAATAAAGCCTGGTTGTAATCCGATGCTAATTTCATGATGTTTTTTTACTGTAAAAATATAAGAAATTGAAGCAAAAATTTTATTTACAGTTAATTTACTGCCTCCGGATTTATCATTAATAAAGAAAATTCCTGCTCCAATTTTAGAAATTTCATTAATTTTGAAAGGAGTATCGAAACCAACAGAAATTGTTTTGAAAGGAGTGCCAAGAGCATTCCATTGAGTTCGATAATTATTTGAAAATCGCAATGAAGCGTCAAAACGTCCTGTTTCTGCGGGATTCAATGATAATGGAGAAGCATAATATTGACTAAAATGGATATCTTGAGCCGATATTTCACTTGCCAAAAGCAAAATTAAAACTAATTTTAAGAAGGACGATACTATATGTTTATCCATAATCAAATTTTTTTCAAATTTATAAAAAATTTTCTTTGTTTTTACAATTTATTTTTTAATTTGTGAATTTTTTTTTAATTTTGGGTATGAATTATTCAAAATGCGACATTTGTCCGCATAATTGCAAAGTAAATAGAAAAATTTCTTCAGAAGGATTTTGTAAGTCGTCTGACAAAGCAATTATTTCCTCTGTCTGTGTTCACAAGGGCGAAGAACCTGTAATTAGTGGTAAATTGGGAATTTGTAATGTATTTTTTGCTCATTGTAATTTACAATGTGTTTTTTGTCAAAATTTTCAAATTAGTCGTAATTTTAATAATAATTTTACAAAATTTTCTGTTGAGGAAATTACAAAAAAGATTATTGAAACTTTAAAAAAAACTGAAAATATTGTTGGTTTTGTTTCTCCATCTCATTTTGTACCTTTTGTTATTAAAGTTATTGATAAAATTCGAGAATTTGATATAAATCCTATATTTGTTTATAATTCAAACGGTTATGATAGTGTAGAAAGTTTGGAATTGTTGGAAAATAAAATAAATGTTTATATGCCGGATTTCAAATATAGTGATGATGATTTAGCATTCAAGTTGTCCGGAATAAAAAATTATACACAAACGGCATTAAATGCGATTAAAGAAATGTATCGACAGAAAGGAAGTTCGTTATTTTTGAATGAAAAATCAGAAATTGTAGAATCGGGATTAATAGTTCGTCATTTATTATTACCCGGATTTGTAGAACAGAGCAAAAATGTTTTAAAATTAATTGCGGAAGAAATTTCAACTTCATTGAATATTTCTTTAATGTCTCAATATTTTCCTCCTCGTCAAATTTCAGAATATGAATCTTTAAATTGCAGAGTATCAGAAGAAGAATATAATGAATTAATTGATAAATATTACGAATTAGGCTTTTATAAAGGCTGGATTCAAGAATTGTCAA
>JAITXI010000024.1 GCA_031284905.1 Bacteroidales bacterium | reverse complement strand
GTTTTCCTTTTAAAAATCAAATAAATAGTTAAACATAAATTTATTAATAATATTATGTAAATACAAATAATATTGATTTGAGTTGAATTAGAATTATTATTTTCTTCAGTTTTTTGTTTGTCAAGTTTACTCAAAGTTTCTAATATTTTTATTTCATCATAAAAAATTTGTCTATTTTGTAAGTCATAAATATTGAATAAATAATGGTTGAATAATAGAGTATTTTCATCGTATTCTTTATCTAATGACAAAACAGGAGGACTAGGAATATCGCCAACTCCCATTGATCTCTCAATACTTCGACTTAAAGTGCATTCTCCAGCATAAATTGTATCGTTGTTATCTAAATTTTCGCCATAGATTAACCATAAAGTATATTCATATTTTTTAGATATTAATAAATCAAATTTTACAGTTACTGTTTTAGAAACACTCCCCTTATATAAATCTAATAATACAAATTGAGCGACATTTTTATCAATTTGTATTGGTATTCCTAAAAAAACAACATCCGAACCTTCATAATTTATTTTTCTTGCTTCACCTAACGAACGTTCGATACACATAGAAAATGAATTATTAGTACAAAATAACAATATAATTATATAAAAAAAGATTCTTTTCATGTTATTAATGTTTGTATTTTTTAATAATATTTAGATATTTGTTTGGAAATTGCAAACCAGTTTCTTCTTTATAATACTTTTCATAATGTCTTAGAACAAAACCTTTATACTCATTTGTCGATTGTTTCCAATTTTGACTATCATCTATTTGAGCTCCATAAATTAAATGATGTTTATCTTCTACTCTATTGGCATACCCTTTTATTCCATGTCCCCAAATTTCATGAATTGCAGTTCCACTAATATTTTCTACAGTCCATTCATAATTTGTTACACTAAAATCAAAGTGGTGTACAGAATTTTGCAAACCTTTATATTCTCCATTAGAGCTGTAATCGTTTGTAAATTTTACATTAAACTCTCCCTCTTTTAATTTTCCTTCGCCATAAGGTAATTCTGTACCATCAATTATTTTTGTCAGAATACTATTAATAGCATTATCTGTTAATTTGCTACGGTAACTATAAAATTCTTTCGTATCTCCACTCTTTTGCAACATCTTAGAATCACCAATTCCATCTTTAGAAAAAGTATTAAATGTTTCTTTTGAAGTAATAAAAATTTGTCCAAAAAATCCATTTTCATCAACTCCTAAAAAATTTCCTTTTATATCAAAATATGGACTAATCAACCACCCGCTCGGATCCACAAACTTAAGCGGGTTATTCAAACAATAGCTATACCTGTTAAAATTCTGAGCATTCAAAGTATCTTGCACTTTAATGTAATTATTTATTCATTATATCTTCGATTTCTTTTTTTATGAAAATTGCACAAGCTTTTGTTTTATCATTATACTCAGTTTGTTCAATAATTTTATCCATATCATAATAACCAACTAAATATTTTTGGTTATGTTCTTTGAAATACCAGCCGGAATCACAATGTTTATCATTTGACCAATTTTCCCAACTTTCTATACATTCTGATTTCTTTAGCAATTCAAAATAAAAATCATTTTCACTTATTTGATTGTGAACAGAAAAATATCCTGTTTTATATAACAAATTATAAATAGAGGTATTCCCAATTAATATAAATGTTTTTGGCAATTCTATAATATTTTTAATTATTTTAATATTTTCCATAATTTATTTTATCAAATAATTAACTATCAGAGCTTAATTTATATCCTTTATCAAAAAGATAATCTAATTCCTGTCTGAATGTATCAAAAACTTTATTAATGTCCAATATAAGGTTTGACAAAATAACTTTATCACCTCGCATAATCATTCTGTCAGCCCTCGGAACATCTTCTTTTATAATTTTTTTCTTATTAAAAAAATTAAAGACAAAATATCTGTTTTTATCTTTAATTATTTTATTTGGTAGATTTAAAACATCAACGCTTGCTATCATCTCAATAAAAAAACAATTGTAATTATTATAATCTTTTAATTGAATTATTTCTATACCGTATTGAACATCTTCCCAGCCTTCGTTTTCCATTAATTGTTCATATAATTTAATAGTATCTATTTTTTCACTCAAATATTGTTCTGCAACATTTTTTAAATTTTGTTCTTGTTTATCTAACTTATTAGTACAAGAAACAAATGTAATAAAAATAACGATAATTGTAAATATATTTTTCATTTTATATTATTTAATAAACTATTTGCTCTACTTTTTTCATTTTGAAAGTGATAACTGCGTACGAAGACATTTTTCATATTTATTGAGATATTTTCATTGGTGAACAACAATTAATGCAACAAAAATAATTTTACTTAAATCATATATTTCACAATATTTTTTTGCTAATGCTGTTAAATCTTGTGTGTATGGATTTTTGATAAGTTTATGGTTAGTAGAACAAATTTTATGAATAGATAGTCCAATTTCTTTATCGTATTGATATGGAATTATCAAAGGACGTTCAGGAGCATAAATATAAATTGAATCTTTGGGAAATAGTATTACATCATATTTTTCATCTTTATATTTTCTATATATTTGAAATATATCTTCTCTAAATGAATTTTGTAATTCTTCATTCCAAACAGAAAATCCTTGATTATCAAACATTTGTATCATTTTTCTTTTATCTGAATTTTCACTAATACTTTCACAAGTAAAAACATATGTAATATATAACATAAGATGTTTATCATAGTAAATATTCAAAGAAGTATCTGTTGTTTCAAATTGAAAAAATTGTTTATTATCTTGAAATATTTGTTGAATTTTTGCAGGAACTAACATTGCCTCTTCTTCGCTGACTTCGCTAAAATTAAAAATTTTATCAGCAGTTGTTTTAAAGTCCAAATTATACAAATAATGCCCACCAACCCAAAGATACAAATACTGAGTAATACTACCTTCCAATGATTTATCTAATTTTATTAGTTTTTTATAAGATAAAGGTGTTTTGGCGTTTTGTGCATTACAATTTACCATGAAAAATATTATTATTATTAAAAATAAATATGTTTTTTTTATGCTTTTCATGTGTTTAAAATTCGTAAATTATTGATTTTTAATTATATATTTATGTTTCTGCATTTTTAGTTATGGGAATAATTTTACCACTTTATTATTTTTGTTTTAAATTTTGTTTCAAAAGAAATTCCTAAACGGTATTTATTACATAACATAATTGTATCTAAATTATTATTCTTTATAACATTTGTATCCGGTAAATAATAAAAATCCATATCTTTTATTAAATTTAACAAAAATTTGGTATTATCTCCATATTGGTCAAAATCAAATAACGAATGGAATAACCAAGTATTTATATTAATAACCGCACTATCTTTCGGTGATAATAATAGATAGTTTTTGTCATTATATTCTCCTGTAAAATAAGCGGTATCTCTTTTATTTTCAATTATCCCAACAAAATTAGAATTAAAATAATAATCAAATAATTGGAAATATAATATTTTGTTTGTTTTATTCATTATTTTTATGTTAAGACCAATATTCGGAACTGCTTCTATCCATCTGTCTTTCCCTCTTTCATAATCAGTTATATCAATTTGAGTAATAAAAAAAGATACTGAATCGTTGTTAGAATTGATTGTTTCAAATTTTATTTTATCTTTTAAATATTCTATTTTAGCATTACTACAAAATTGAAACATTAAAGTTGAAAATATTAATAATAAAGCAATATTTTTACTTGTAGATTTTTTCATAATTTTTTCATTTATATATTTTGGAAAAAACTTTTGTTTCAGGGGAAATTCCAATATGAATTTTATTTGATAATATAATTGTATCAGAATTAATGTTTTTTACAAAATTTTTATCCGGGATATAATAAAATTCTATATCTTTTAACAAATTTAACATAAAATCAGTATTGTCAAAATTTCTACTATAATTAAAAACAGATTTAAATATATCTGAACTAAAAGTAAAAATAGAACTCTCTTTTGGTAGTAAATAAATATTAATTTCTCCTAAACAACAAATTAAAAATAATGGAATAGTATCGTAATGATGTTTTATGATTCCAACAAAATCTGATATATTATTTTCATCAAGTATATTAATTGTGTTATTAGTCTTATTTTTTATCGTTAATTCTACGGTAAAAAAAGGAGTTTCTTCTACGGATAAACATACCTCGTTATTTCTATAATGGTCTATAATTTTTATTTCATTTATTAAAAATTCAATACTATCGCTTTTGTTGTTGTAATAATTTAATTTTGCTTTTTTTGTTATATTCTTAATTTCAGGATTTGTTGTACAAGAAAAACAAAAAAATACAAATAAACTAATACTCGCGATTTTGATAATAATCTTCATACCTTTTTATTACTTTTTTATATTCTGGAGTTGTTTTATTATATGTAGAATGTTGTTTTTGTTTTTCAATTGCTCTTATTTCTAATGTAGTTTCTTTTGTATATCCATTTCTTTTATCAATATTATGTTTATACTCATGAACAAGAGCATTCTTAATATTTGACACGGCATTTAATACTTTATGCATACCGCTATTATTTTTATAATTTATTAAAATACTTTCACTACCTTTCCAAAACTCAAATCCAAACAGAAAATGACTTGCTCCTACTTCTTGTTGCATAATAATATTTCTGTCCATTACTCTTGTTTTTAACTCTACATTATTATCTTTCCCTTCTACTGCACCTAATTCTTTATCGTAAAAATTTACAATATTTAACACAGCCTCTCTACTTAATTTAGTATCTTCAATGCGAGTTTTAATAAATAAATCAGAGCGGTCGTAATTTCCATTTCCGGTAATTGCATCAATTTCACCGGATACAATCCAAATAAAGTCTGTTTTTTTGTTATCTCGGTATAAAAATTTTCCATTTTTATCAAAATAATCATCTATCAGCCACCCACTCGGATCGCTATATTTGAGCGGATTGTTCAAACAATAAGAGTACCTATTAAAATTCTGAGCATTCAAAGTATCTTGCACAAAATTATCAGGCGAGAGAACACGAGAAATTACAGGGTCGTACATTCTACCGTTCATGTTTATGAGAGCATATTGCGGTAGCATCTCGTGCCCTGTGTAACCACGATAAGAACCGGTAAAATCGCTTATTTCCCAAGTTGTTGGGCTGCGGTGGTTACCCCAAGGGTCGTAGCTGTGCTCTTCGATTGTAGTTCCATTGGCATCTACTATTTTAAGAACAGAACCTAAATAATCTTTTAGTAAAAAATTGG
>JAITXI010000010.1 GCA_031284905.1 Bacteroidales bacterium | reverse complement strand
TAACCATCTCATGCTGGCTTTGTCCCTCAATGTTAAAATTTGTGTGATTTTTTCCATAAAATTATTTTTTTGCAATATTAAAACTTTTTTTGTTATTTTCAATAATATTTTTTCACTATTAACCGACAATACAAAAAAAAATCAGCTATTCAATACAATGTAGAAATTCAAGTCTATCTATAATTGAAAAGTTTATGAAGGGGAAATAAAAAAAGTTGTAATAAATAATGTTAGAAATAAATTAATTCAAAGAGTTTTTGTCGTGATAATTAAAAAATTCCTTACAATCTTTGCTATATCAATAAATTAGCTTGTTGAAAAATATTTTAAATTTTATTTGGTAAAGTCATATAATACAGTTTAACAAAAATAAAAAATAAATTATAAAAAATTACCCACTTTTTCGTAATTTTGCATACAGAAAAAACTATAAGCACAAATTAATGAGTGAAGAAGAAGACGATATTATTCCTGAAATTAAAAATACAACTTTTGAAGAAAAACCAAAAATCACAAAATTACAAGGATTATTTGAAAATTGGTTTTTAGAATATGCTTCGTATGTGATTTTAGAACGAGCTGTTCCGCATATTTATGACGGATTAAAACCTGTTCAACGGAGAATTTTGCATTCGATGAAAGAAAAAGAAGATGGGCGATATAATAAAGTTGCAAATCTTGTTGGACATACTATGCAATATCATCCGCACGGTGATGCTTCTATCGGCGATGCTTTAGTACAAATGGGACAAAAAAATCTTTTGATTGATACGCAAGGAAATTGGGGTAATATTCTAACAGGGGATTCTGCTGCAGCTCCACGTTATATTGAAGCACGACTTACCAAATTTGCTCTCGAAGTTGTTTTTAATTACAAAACCACTAATTGGCAATCTTCTTATGACGGAAGAAATAAAGAACCGGAAACTTTGCCGGTTAAATTTCCGTTACTATTAGCTTCTGGGGCTGAAGGTATTGCTGTTGGATTATCTTCAAAAATTCTTCCTCATAATTTTATTGAAATTTTAGATGCTTGTATTGACACCCTTCAAGATAAACCGGTTCAACTTTTTCCGGATTTTCCGACTGGTGGTTTAGCTGATTGTTCTAAATATAACGATGGACAAAGAGGCGGAAGAGTTTTGGTAAGAGCAAAAATTGAAAAAAACGACAAAAAAACTTTAACGATTAGAGAAATTCCTTTTGGACAAACAACTGATAGTGTAATAGAATCAATAATAAAAGCAAATAATAATAATAAAATAAAAATTAAAAAAATTGATGATATTACAGCTGAAAATATTGAAATTAGTATTCAATTACAACCCGGAATTTCTCCTGATTTAACTATTGATGCTTTATATGCTTGTACAAATTGTCAGGTTTCTATTGCTACTTATGCTTGTGTAATCGAAGATGATAAACCTTTCTTTGCTAGTGTACAGGAACTTCTCCAACACTCTGTGCACAATACTGTTCAACTATTAAAAAAAGAACTTCAAATTGAAAAACAAGAACTCGAAGATCAGTGGCAAGGTCTTTCTCTTGAAAAATGGTTTATTGAAAAAAGAATCTATAAAGAAAAAGAATATGAAAATGCAAAATCAACTGATTATGCTTTAAAATTTATTAACGATAAAACTATTGAAGATAAACTTCATTTTATACGTGAAATAACAAAGGACGATTTGTTAAAATTGTTGGAAATCAAGATGAAGCGTATTTTGAAGTTTAATATTGATAAAGCAAATGATGAATTAATTGCAATAGAAGAGCAAATTAAAAAAGTTGAACATGATTTAAATAACCTTATAGAATATTCGATAAATTATTATAAACATTTAAAAGAAAAATACGGCAAAGGAAGAGAAAGAAAAACAGAATTGAGAAATTTTGATACGATAGATGAAACAAAAGTAGTTCTTGCAAATGAAAAATTATATGCTAATTATAAAGAAGGCTTTGTTGGAACAGATTTACGTAAAGATATTGATGCTCAGTTTGTTTGTGATTGTTCTGATATTGATGATATAATCATTTTTAGAAGAGATGGAAAATATACGATTTCAAAAGTTTCGGGAAAAGCTTTTTTTGGAAAAGATATAATTTATGCCAATGTTTTTGTTAAAAACGACAAACGAACTATTTATAATGCTGTTTATAGAGATGGAAAATCTTCAATTTCGTACATAAAACGTTTTGCTGTTTATGGTATTACCAGAGATAAAGAATATGATTTGTCAAAAGCTGAACAAGGTTCTAAATTACTTTATTTCTCAGCAAACCCTAATGGAGAAGCTGAAGTAATAAAAGTTTTCCTTAAACCAAAACCGAAACTGAGAAAACTTGTTTTTGAACAAAATTTTAAAGATATTTCGATTAAAGGTAGAGATTCTCAAGGAAATATTATTGCTCGTAGTGATATTCATAAAATTGTCTTGAAAGAAGAAGGCGTTTCAACTTTGGGCGGAAGAAAAATTTGGTTCGACCAGGAAGTATATCGTTTAAATGCTGATAACAGGGGATTGTTTCTTGGTGAATTTTCAGGTGATGATAAAATTTTAGTTATTTATAATGACGGATTAATGCAAATTACAAACTTCGACTTATCAAATCATTATGACGAAAATATTAAAATTATTGAAAAATTTGATGTTCAAAAAGTATTTTCTGTTATTTATTTTGATGCCGAACAAAATTTTGCATATTTAAAACGTTTCCAAATTGAAGAATCTGCAAAAGCACAATATATTATTTCAGAATCGGAAGGCTCTTCTTTGATAGATATTTCAGACGATAAATTTCCTATAGTACAAATAGTTTTTGGAGGAAAACATAAAAGCCGTGAACTTGAAATTATTAATGCCGAACAATTTATCGGAATTAAAGGCATTACAGCAAAAGGTAAGCGGTTGACAACTTTTGAATACGAAACTATAAAATTTGATGAACCTTTGCAAAAAAAAATTGAAGAAGAAATTGATAATGATCGTAATGACGACGACGATAAAAATGACAATATAGATGATTTTTTTGAAACCGACAAAGTTGTTGAACAATCATTGTTTTAATTTATGAAAATTTTTGTTATAGGTTTTATGGGAATCGGAAAAACGACATTCTCAAAAAAATTAGCCAAGAAATTAAATTTTAATTTCTTTGATTTAGATTATTTAATTAAAGAAAAAATAAGTTTTTCAATTTTAGAAATTTTTAAAAAATATGGCGAAGATTATTTCCGACAAATCGAAAATCAAACTTTAAAAAATTTTATTGAATCAAATAATGATTTTGTACTTGCTTGTGGTGGTGGAACACCTTGTTTTTACAATAATATTCAAATTATTAATGATAGCGGTATTTCTGTTTTGTTAGAATTAAAACCAAAAATGATTTTAAGAAGATTACAAGAATCAAAAACAGAAAGACCACTTTTGGAAAACCTGTCAGAAGAAGCTAAACTAAACAGAATCACAGAATTATTAACTGAAAGAGAACAATATTATTCTCAAGCAAAAATTAAAATAAATGCTTTTGATTGTGAAATAAAAAAGGTTGTGGAAGAAATAATTCAATCAAACAAAGACAACACTCAATTTAATTTGAAAATGAATAAGTAAATTTCATCTATAAATTTTGGAATAAATTTATATCCGTCTGCGAGTAAATTGAAAATTGAGAGTATTGAGATATGAGACCATTGCGTCCCTGCGCCATTTTCAATTTTCAATTCTCCATTTTCAATTTTCAATTACTTCAATGCCATTGAAACAGTATATTTACGCAAGTATATAAATAAATTTTTATACGTGTGTAAACAAAATTATACAAGTATAAAAATAAAATTTCACACGTGTGTAAATAAAATTGTACACGTATAAAAATTTTAATACACAGTGAGTAAGCTCTGATTACTCACTGTGTAAATTTTGCTACTCACTACTACATCGTTGCAAATGATAGGGAGAAGCAAAATTTATTATAATTTGCCTACATACCTGTGGCATGCAGAGTAACATAAATCTCTTTTTTACCGAATGATGCATACCTAACGGCATGCAAGCCTTTTTTTTTTTGATTTTTTTACAGAACGGAAATCTATAATTCGGACATGCCAAAACAAAAAAATGAGAAAAGGAAAAGCAATAATTCTCAATCATTAATAAAAAAAATCATTTTTCCCGTGCTTTTTATTAAAATTTTGCTTAACTTTGCAAGTTGTATTTAATTTTAATTTTATAACTTTTTATATTTGAAATTATGAAAAAAATTTTATTATTTGCTTTATTCGGAATTATTTCTTTTTATGGGTATGGACAATGTCTAAATACAGCCGCTTATGGTAGTGTAACTGCCCCTGCTCTTGGAATTAATGTTTCTTTCGATTCACCTTGCCCTTTTCAACAAGAATATAGTACTATAAATTCTGTAGTAGCAGGAAATACATATACAGTAACTATGGGTTCCGGTGGCTTTATTACAATACGTAGCGGAACTTATAATGGAACTGCTGTTGCTTATGGAAATTCTCCATTAACATTTACTGCACCAACTAGTGGTACTTATTATGCACATTGGAATACAAACTCTTCTTGCGGAACTTCTTCAGCGGTGTGTGTTTATCCAACTATTTCGTGTATTTGTGGTTTACCAACTTATGGGTCTTATAGTTTATTTCCTGCAATAACTTGTAATGGAAGTATTTATAGTACTACGAGCTCTAATTGCTATGGAAATGAATACACCGATGTGAGTTTAATTTCAGGAAATTCATATACATTTTCAACATCAAGAGGTGGAATGTTCGTTACAATATTAAATTCTTCTAATGTAGTACTTGCTGCCGGAAATGAACCATTAGTTTGGACATCAACAATAACAGGCACAGTAAAATTTGCAACATTTGTAAGTGCTACCGACTGTTCTACATATTCTTCAGCACAATCTCATAGTAGAAGAATTAGTTGTACATGTGTAGCTCCTACAGTTACCGAAACATACGGCAACAATCAATGGAACGGCTACGTATATAATGCTCCTTCAAATTGCAGTTTTGGAACGCAAGTCGGCACTGTTACCGAACCTGCTAAATTTTCAAGGAATGTTGGAGATGGTGTTTGGACAGGAACGACACAAAATTTCCCATGCGGTGCACCAAATGACAATTTCTCCGTTCGTTATCGAATGACTTACAATTTCCCTGCGGGTAGTTATATTTTCACAATAAATGCAGACGATAGAGTACGTTTAAGTATTGATGGCGGCTCTACTTGGTTAATTGCAGGAAATTGGGGAACAACAAATTGTTGTGCGACTTTTTCTTCTTCTCTACAAACTCTTAGTGGAAATAGAAATTTAGTTTTAGAATTTTACGAAGCCGGAGGCGGGGCAAATGTTTCAATTAATTGGTGTTATTTTCCACCAATACCTCAAATCTCAGGACTTACAAATAACCTTGATAAAACAGTATGCTATGGTCAACAGGCACAAATTAATTTAAGTAATTTACCTGCAAACACAACAGTCAAATTATACCCTGAATCTTCTTTTAGTTCGGCATATACAAATGATTTTAACGCAATACCAGCAGCATCATCATATAATAACCTTTATACTCCAACAATGGTAGATGGATATCTACGTGTTGTTAATAGCGGAACAGATCCATATATTTACATGCCCTCACTGCCTAATATTAACGGCGACACTTATCGTTATATTGCTATCAGATATAAAATTGCAAGCGGAACAACCGGAAATCCTAATTTTGAAATTTATATCGGAACAACTGCCGACGCACTTTCCAACGAAGATGATAAACTTTCTTTCAATGTGGCAAATGGTTTCGTACCTGATGGCAATTGGCATGTAGCTGTCATCGACATGTGGCAGCATCCTCACTGGAAAGGTGCTACGATAAACAATCTTCGTTTAGATTTTGGGTATCCTGCGGGAGCGGCAAACAGTTATGACATATATCTCGACTATTTTAAAGTAATTTCCCCCGGTGCTACTGCTTGTTTTACACAAACAAGTTCTACTTTTACTTCTTGTTCTGCTATAACACAAGAAACAGGTTATTTGGTAGAATATTATTATAATGATTGCGGTGCTACTGCCGGTAAAATGATATATTTGAAACCACAGGCACTACCAACTCCTACAATTTCAACCAATAATAATGGAACAATAACTTGTACAAATACAATTGTAACGACAACAGCAAATTCTGATATTATTGTTGGAACAGCAACTACCGGACAATATGTGTTTCCTCAAAATACATTTTATAAATATTCATACACACAACAAATTTATGACGCATCAGAAATAGCAATGCCTTCCGGAATTATAAACTCTATTTCATTTCAATATATTTACTCAACTCCTCAATCTCCTACTCCCGTAACAGTCTATTTGGGTAATACTAACAAAAGCATATATACAAGTCTTATAGATTGGATACCTAGTAATCAATTAACAGAAGTATTTAGTGGAACTGTAACTTACAATAATTCTGGAACAAATTATTGGTGTACAATTACTTTCAATACGCCGTTTTATTATAACGGACAGAACTTAGTTGTTTCAGTTTTAAATAATTGGGGTACTTATACAACCAGTAATAATAGTACTTTTTATTATCATTCGACAACTGATAATAAGTCAATACATTATTCCACAGATGGTTCACCTATAAGTATATCTAGTCCACCATCTGCTACGTCCTATACAACTAAATATCGTAATAATATTAAATTTAATACAGCAACTATTTCATATTCTTGGAGTACCGGAGCAACAACAAATATAATAAATGTTACAACACCAAATACTTACAGTGTAACAGCAACAAATACAACTACCGGCTGTTCTTCATCAGCAAGTGTCTATGTAGGTTCAAATACAACACCCCTACCAATTACAATTACTCCAAGTTCTGCATCAATGATGTGCGGAACAATTTCTCCTAATATTACTGCTTCGGTTACTAGTAATAGTACTGCTGCTGATTATACTTTTACAAGAATAGCTGGAACTTATACAGAAGAAACTGGAACTATTTATTTATTAAATGCCTATCAAGACGACGGTCCAATACTAACAATAACATTACCATTTAATTTTAACTTTGCAGGAATAAATTATTCAACTATTTATACATCACCTAATGGAAGGATAAATTTTAATTCTACTGATTATGGACTTAGTAATTCTTTTGGAACTTCAATTAATATGTTAGCTCCTTTATGGGATGATTTAGTATGCGCTACAGAGGGTGGTTCAATATCAACTAAAGTTTCAGGAACAACTCCAAATAGAACTTTTATTATTCAATATCTTAATCAACGTCAAGTCGGAGGTGGTACTTCAAATTTATTTAATTATCAAGTTAAATTATATGAAACTACTAATGTAATTGATTTTATATATGGTACAGGCACTTCTAATATAACATCTCTTTCTGCTACCATAGGAATAAACAGTAATAACGGAACATCATCTTTCATCAGTATAACTCCAACAAACGGAGGAGCTACAAGTTCTACTGCAACGGCAAATAATAATATTGATGCAACTACTGCTCATTACCTGACTTCCGGCACAATTTACAGATTTACTCCACCACCATCTTCTATACCATTTACATGGACCGGCGGTAATAGTCCAAACACAGCAACAAATACATTTACAGCAGGAGGCACTTATTCTGTAAGTGTTACCAATCCTACAAATGGTTGTACTTCAACCCAGAGTGTTTCCATTACGGAAATTCCTATTTCTGCTCCAACAGTTAGTCCAACTTCGCCAAATATATGTTTAGGTTCTTCTTTAAATCTAAACGCTGTTTCTCCACAAGGAGCCGGAATTAATTGGTTTACACAATCTAGCGGTGGCACTGCAATAGGAACTTCTGTAAGTGGAGCAAATTTTAGTGTAATACCAACAGGAACTATAACTTATTATGCGGAAGCTAATAGTGCAGCAGTTCAACAAAATGGGTCGTTAACAACATCGTTTTCATCGAATAACGGTTGTGATGGAATTATGTTTGACATTAAAGCTAATAGCAATAATCTTACTATTACAGGTTTTGATTTGGATATTGCTGCTACCGGATCAAAAGATATATATATATACTATAGAAATGGATCTTGTATTGGTAATTATTCAACTTCAACAGGATGGACACAAATACCAACAATTACAGTTATTGCTACTGGATCTGGAAATCCTACTCATGTTAATATTGTTCCAACATTTATTGTTCCAATCAATAATACTTATGGAATTTTTATTAGTACTAATAATGGTAGTATTGGATATAACAATGGTACTACTGTTGGCAACATTCAAGCTACAAACACAGATATGACAATATATGAAGGCTATGGTCCTTGCAGTGGTGCAGGAGTTTTTACTTCTAGTGCAAACTATCCACGTACATTTAGTGGAACGGTATATTATCAAACAAGTAGCAATCCGTCATGTGTTTCTTCTCGCGTAGCCATACCAGTTACGGTAAACACCCCACCAACAGTCCCAACAGGCATTTCAGGCACAACAACTATTTGTAATGGAGCTTCTACTACATTAACAGCAACGGGAGGAAGTGAAGGCAG
>JAITXI010000227.1 GCA_031284905.1 Bacteroidales bacterium | reverse complement strand
CTAAGTTCCGAAAAAGAAAACTTCTCTTGGAATAAAATCGTTACTTTAACTAAAAATCAAAAAAAAATTATTGAGGTTTTAGATTGTAGTGTATAATTTGTAGGGAAAAGTTAGGTATTAAGGCGATATAATAGCGGTTTAGTATTACCTAAAATATGCGGAGTTAGGGGTTAACAATAAAATCAGAACACACAAATAATTAACATAATGAAAATGAAAAAAATGTAGAAATATATCATCATACTAACCAACAACTACAAAAAACATTGTTTTTATTTCAATTTTAGACCAAAAGGTGCTACTACTAAAAAATTAGATTTTGTTTTTCCCTTCCAATATTAAAATCTCACTGTTTACAAATAAAAAAAACTGTGTTTTTGAACAGCCTTACAAATCAACTTCAGGTTTATAACCAATACGTCCAACAAGCATGGTATTCTCATAAGAATACGAAAAATTCAATACTTTATGCAAATATAAAGAATTTACAACATCTTTTGAAAAATCTTCGGTAGATAACATTTCATTTTGCCCTATTTGATACATAAATTGAGAGACTGTTTTTTGATTTATTTTTGAAGAAATTCCATCTTCTAAAAATGCAGGTTGCAAATAAACAGTGTTAATTCCGTAAGAAGAAAATTCACCACTTGCAGATGCTAAAAAACCATGAATTGCTCTATTAGAAGATAGCCATAAATCGTCATTAAAACATTTAGAATCTTCCATAGCACAACCAATTTTTAATATTTTTGATTTAATTTGATGATTTTTTACCAAACAATTAATAATTTCAACAATAGAAAAAAAATTCTCTTGTAAAGCATTTTCTTTATCAATTCCGGAAGAAGCTATTATTAAATAATCAAAAATTATACCAGTTACAATTAATTCATTTAGAAAAGATTGTAAATTATTTTTATTAGAAATATCACAATTATACATTTTTGGATTACCAAAATTTGATAAAACTTTTGAATTATTACTACTACAATGTAAAAATAAATTTGCACCTCTACTATTACATTCATTAGCAATATGAAACCCTAAATTTTCTGATGCACCAATAATTAGAATATTTTTTCCTTTCAAATCATCATAATAAAGATAGAAATCTTCATTTTTTTTATTTTTTTGCTTATGAATATAAGAAAATGCGCCATAATTCCCTCCAACTCCAGCCGTTGCACTCATAATTTTTGTTCCATCTTGTAATTTTTTTTGTTCATTAAGCAAACATAAAGAAAGTGGAATAGTAGAACCGGAAACATTACCATAATAATTTTGAGCTTCCATAAAAATTTTTTCTTTCGGGATTTGCAATTTTTCGGCAGCAGGTTTTATAATAATATTTCCGGTTTGATGTGGAACAAACAAATCAATATCATCAATTTCCCAAGCTGATTTTTTTAAACAAATTTTTGTCGCAATAGGAATGTTTTCGATAGCTCTGTCTTTAATAAATTTGTCATCCATATAAAGATTAGAATTATTATCAACGCCCACATAATCAAGCATTTTCAAATCATGAAAATTTGAAACGTCAATAATTCCAAATTTATCAAAAGAATTTGTTTTAGAAATAATGATAGCCGCAGCCGTATCTCCAAAAGTTACAAATGGCACATATTTAATGCGTTGCGTTAAGAAACTTGACATCGTTTCAGTATGAGCAACCACAACATGATTAACTTCTGAATGAGATTTTAAAAAATTAACAGCCTTTTCAACATTTATTAAAAAACCGGCACAACCGGAAATTGTTGAAATAGCAGGAGAAAAATTATCCGATTTACAAAAGAAAGATTTTATTGTTGCAGCAATTCCTGGCGCTTGTTCATGAGGAGAAACTGTACTGGCAAACCACGCACCGATTTCTGTTGCTTGAACTTGAGAATCTATCAGAGCATTTTTTATAGCTTTCACAGCTAATTCCAAAGAAGATTCTGCATAATATAATTTTTTTCGTGTTGGTGGAAATGGAGTTACATAATATCTTTCTTTAAAACCCATAATTTCTCCGGCAAAAAATTCTAATGGTGTTGATTCTGTATTATTTTTTAGAAAATTTTGATAATTTTCATTTTTTAATATTCTTGATTTATTAAATCCTTGCAAAAAACCTTTGTCAATTGCTTCTTCTATATCAGAATTTTTTATTTTAAATTTTCCAGTAAAGAAACCAAAACCGGAAAAATAATAATTTTCATACATATCTCTAAAAATTAAAATAACAATCTTTAATAACTTTCAAATTTTGTTCATTTTGCATACGAACATTAGCAATTTTTAACCGATACACCGAATTTAACATTCTTCTTGCAATATCATCAATTTTAATTAATTCAGTTTGTCCGGCAATTTTCATTGCTTCTTTTTTTTGTTTTTCATTTAATTTTTCAACCATTCCCGAATCTATCAATCCGGGCAAATAATAAATACAATTTACACGTTTTAATTCATAAATATTTTTTGCAAAATTTATAGAAAAAGCCTTCAAAGCACGTTTTGAAGCGACATAAGAAGAAGAGCCTGCAAATTGAGCTTCTTCGCCAATAGATCCGGTAATAAGAACGCTTTCCAAAATAATATCTTGCAAACCTTCGCATAATTGTTTTATTGACAAACAATTAATTTGCATAATTTCTTCAAATTCATTTATTTTAATATTTGATGCTTTGTTGAGTGAACCTGTAATAGCGTGAGTAACAATTAAATAGTTAATAATTGGAAAATTATTTTTTATATCGTTAATTGTATTTTCAATATTATTGATAATAGAAAAATCGCATTTTATTAAAGAAATATCAGTTTTTGGAAATTTTGACAATATACTTTTTCTAACATTTTCAATTTTTTCAATAGATGAATTATACAATAAAATTAATTTAGCCCCTTTTTTTGCTGCAAAATAAGCAATTTTTGAACCAATTCCTCCGCTTGCACCTGTAATTAAAATTGTTTTATCTGATAATTCTAATGTTCGATTATTTTCAAAATGAAAATCTGAAACAATATATGAAAATCCGCCAAATTCTCCTCCAAGTCCTGCTATTGCAGATAAAATCTTATCATTTTTTTGTAAACGATTTGATTTTTTTAATTCAAAAAAACAAGCCGGAATTGAAGCTCCTGAAAGATTTCCATAATTTATCTGAACTTCCTGAAATACTTTTTCTTTTTCAATTTGTAAATTTTCTGCAACCTTATCAACAATAGCATTTCCTGTTTGATGTGGAAGAAAAAATTGCAAATCAGACACTTTCCAATTAGATTTTTCAAGTAATAATTTTGAAGCATTTGTGATATTAGGAATTGCTCTTTTTTTCACATTTCGTGGATTCATATACAAATTTCCTTTTTTATCTGCACCAAGGAAATCCAACATTAAAATATCTTGTCCATTAAAAACATTGATAACACCAACTTTTTCATAACTTTCGATTTTAGATAAAACTACTGCGGCAGCAGAATCTCCAAAAGTTGAAAAAGGTACAAAGTCAGTTTCTTCTGTCAATAATTCAGACATTACGTCAGCATGAGCAATAATAATATTCTTTGCTTTCGGATTATTTTTAAAAAAATCAATTGCTGCTTCTAAGTTAATATTAAAACCAACGCATGCAGAAGTTAATGTATAAACAGGCGTAATATTTTCAATGTCAGTAAAATACGCTTTAACAAATTCACCAATACCGGGGGCTTTTTGAGAATGAGTACCACTACTAAAAAACCAAGCATCAATATTATTTCCGGATAAATTACCATCATTCAACGCTTGATCAACTGCTTCAACACACAAATCAATACTGTTTTTTGATTTTTTATATTTATTTTTTGCTGGAGGAAAAGGAACAACATGAAAACGATTTTTAAATCCCATTTGATTATTTACCATAAAATCGAAAGGGTTTTTCAAATCCGGATATTTTTCTAAAATTCTTTTTTCATCAAATCCTTGAATATTTCCTTTTTTGAGTTCATTATAAATTTCGTCATTTGAAACTTTAAAACTGCCCAAGCAAAAACCAAATCCAGTAAAGATATAACTTTCAACCATCATTTTTTATTAATAAATAATTTTTCAATTTTTTCTTTTCCAATATATTGAAGCAGGGAACTAAATTCGAGAGTTTCCATATTCATTCCATCGTTAATATTTGAAAAAAGGTTATAATAAATTATTTTTTTACATTTTGCAATTGCTTCTTTAGATATATTGCATAATTTTGAAGCAAAATCTAATGTAAAATCTAATAATTTTTCATTTTCAATTTGTTTTTGAATGACACCTCTTGAAATTAATTTTTCGATAGGAATTTCTTCATTTGAAAAAAGAAAATAAGCAGAATCTGCATGAGAAAAATAACGAGAAAACAAAGAAATTCCGCCTGCTGCCGGAATTAAGCCAAATTTTGTTTCAGGAAATTGAAATTTTGCTAATTCCGAACAGAATCTAATGTCGCAGTGTAAAGCCAATTCAAAACCACCACCATAAGTTAATCCGTCAATCATTGCAATTGTAGGAATTTCAAGTTCAATTAATTTTCTAAAATCTGCTTGAGCTCTTCTGCACATTGATTGAGAAGTGTTTAAATCGAAATTTAACATCTCTTTTAAATCGCCACCTGAAGAAAAAATATTATTTGTTCCTTTAATTATTAAAACACGAATATCATTATTTTTTTCTATTTTATCAATAAAATTTTCAAATTCAGTAAAAAACAATTGATTTAAAGAATTATATTTTTCAGGATTATTGAGAGTTAATATACTGATATTGTTATGAATTAATTCAGAAGAAATAGTTTTAAAATCCATTTAGAAAATTTTATCTAAAATAACAAAAAAAAATGACTTATTTATGAAAAATATTTAATCAGGACTAGTCAATATAAAATTATTCAGATAGCAAGTTTTCTTTTTCAGGAAGTTTTTCCTCTTCAAATTTACTATAATACACGTCAATAACAACAATAATAGCAATCATTCCCCAAAATGGAACGGCAATTTTATCTTCATCAAGAAAATTATTTAAAAAAGCATGAACAAAATAAGTACACAAACTACAAATAAGAGATGCTAATAGAATTTTCAACGATTTAGACTTTAAGCGAGCATAAGTTTTAAAAGAAGTAATAATAACAGAAAAAATAATACAAACGTATGTTAGAAAACCGATAAAACCCGTTTCTGCAAGAAAACCTAAATAATCATTATGCGCATTACCGCGATCTCCACTATTAGTACTTTCAGTCGTTTTTTCAGAATAATTTTGAAAAATGCCATATTGTTGGGAATAAGTTCCAGCTCCCCAACCAAAAACAGGTTTTTCTTTAAACATTCGATAAGCACAATACCAACGATTAAGTCTCTCTTTATTAGAAGCATCAGTTTTAACATTTGAAACAGAAACAACATGTTCTAATAAATTTTCAGAAGAATTCTGCTTGTTATTTCCTAAATAAAGAAATATTTGATTTTGAAAAATAAATATACTTGCGATAACAACTGCAATAGAAACAAAAAAAACTTTATAATTTATTTTAGTTTTTAATATTACCACAAAAACAATAGCAACTATTAAACTTAACCATGCTGCACGGGCATAAGAAAGGATAAGCGCAATGATAAAAAAAATCAATAATAGTAAAGAAAAAAATCTTATAATTTTTTTATATTCAGTATTAAGACAAAAGCCAAAAAGGATAGGAATAAACATAACCAAAACAGCTCCATATTGAGTATGATCGTTAAAAAACGGCTTCTGAAGAAAATTAGCAGTTTCTCTATTAAAGAAACTTTGTGAATGTAAAATTATGAAATAAATAATTATAAAAGTGAGTGGAATAATATATAGCCAAAGGAACTTTGTAATATTTTTTTTATCTTTAGCCACTCGAAGCATAAAAAAATAAAAAGGGATGATGAACCAAAGAAACATAATAAAATGTTTTATTGATACTAAGGGCATAGAGCTTGTAAAAGATGTCAAAAAATTCCAAGCTAAAAAAGCTATAATACTTAACGAAACAGGATGTTTCAAAAGAGCATAAGAATGTTTTTTTTCAAAAATTAATTTAAGTAAAAAGATAACCAAAATAATTATAAAAATTGGTTCTGTTGGAACATCCAAATTCGCTCCAAAATCAAAAAAATATGTAATATGGACAGAAAATGGAACAAAAAAAACAGATAATAATAATAATTTATCTATGGGGAAAAATAATAATAATAATAATATTGGAAATAAATAAGCTATATAACTATTTTGTTTTACAATAAAAAAACAATTAGCTACAACAAAAACTATAGCAATAATATAAAATAATATAATTTGTTTTTTTGAAAGCACTAAATATTATTTTCTTTAAATATATCAAAAAAAACAGCAACAATAGAACTAGTAAAGAAAGCACCTAATATTGACAATAATACAATAAGCCAACGAACTGGAGTTGATTTTGTACTGGCAGGAAACGGATTTGAAATTACTCTACAGAAATTTCTTTTTGTAATTATTTCTCTTTTAATAGATTTAATATTTTGTAAGTTTTCTGATTGCATATGTATATACGAATTATAAAGACTATCTATTTTCTGATATTCAGCACCACGTTTTTCCCAATTCTCAAGAAGATTTTTGTTTGTTGAAAATTTTATTTGAGATTTTAAATCAAGAAGATTATAATTAACTCTCATCATTGTCAAATCTTCTGCAAGTTTTTTCATTTCAAGCTCATTTTCTTCATAAGCTTTTGTGTAAATATCTAATAAATTTGTTTGAATTCCAGTAAAAGATTTCCACGAAAAATTATTATAATTATTGATTATTGATTCAACAATTCTACATGCCATGTTAGGATCTATATCTAATACTGTTATTTGAACTGCATCATTTGGCGTTTTCTTTATTGAGACTTTGCCATCATATTCGGAAAAAATATCTCTTAAATAATTTTGAGAATTTCTATCAACTTCATAATGAATATCTAAAGAATTTTCATCAATTACCATAAATTTTATATCGTCAGAATTGATGATTTGCAACATTTGTTCAGTTTTTGATTCTGTTGAAATCATTGACATATTATGAGGGTATAAAACCGCAGTCGATTTGAATTTTGGTTTAATAAAAAAAGAAGAAGAAAAAACAACTCCTAAAATAGCTGCAATTACAGTAATTATTATGATATGCCATTTCCATTTAAAAATAGTTTTTATTATGTTAATAGAATCAAAATTATTTTTCATTTTTATTATTTGGTTTAAAATATTTTTTATACTTTACTAAAATCAACACTAAAACAAAACAACTTAATATGTCCAAAATTAAGTTTGCAAATATCATTAAGAATAAATTTGGTGAATGTTTTTTTTCAGCAATTTCAGCTGCACTCACAACATAAGTATTTGGCAAATCCTGTTCAACATCAATTTTAGCTTCTCTATATTTTGCTTCTAACATTGATAATCGTTTGACTTCTTCTGTCATTTGTTCGATTAAAACTGAATGTATATTACCATATTTTGCTAAGACATCTATTTTTTTATTAATTTCTTCCAAAGCACGTTGGTTTCCTGTCAGAATAGCAATAGCTTGTTGTTCACTATACATTTCACTTTGAGAACGAATATCCAACACCCCTAATTCTCCTAATTTTGTTAATGAGTCTTCAATTGCTTTTAATTTATTTTTTTGCGAAATAAATTCATTTTCTACTATTTCAAACGCTTTTTGTGCTCTTTCTTTTTGAACATTATTATAAATTGTATCTATTATTTTTACTATAGCATTTGCTATCAAAGCTGCCGTATCTGAACTTGCATCTAATACTTCAATTTCAACTGCCATATTTCTAGTTTTCGCAATTTTTACATTAGATTCGTATTCTCGTGTAATTTGTGTTTTTGGATATTTTGAATTTTTATCAATTTTATAATGTTCAAATAAATTAAATTGATTTATTAATTTTTCTTTAACTATTGATGAAGAGGCAATTTGAATTAATTGTTCAACATCTGTTTCTTCTCCAAATTGTAAAATACTGTTTTTTTGCTGATTGTCTGTTATTAAAGATTGTGAAATAGAACTTGTTGCACTTGGAAAAAGAATTACAATAGATTTATATTTAGGAGTTGCGAAAACATAAAATAAGATTGTTATCAAAAGCACTACAACAAAAATCATAATAAAATGAAACTTATTTCTCCAAATCAAATCCATTATAATTTTAACAGTATCATGCATACTAAAGTATTATTTCTATGTTTACTATTGTTTCTTAAAAAGTTTACAAAATTATAAAAATAATTTATAATATCCAAATTTTTCAAACCCATATTATTGAACAAAATCATCAAAATAAAAAAGAACATCAAAATATTCTACATAAAAAAGGAGAACAGCCTTCAAAATGCCGGTAAACCTTGAACGTCAGAAAAATCTGACAAACAAACTAGTTTGTCTTATCTTAAATCCGCATATTTTAGATTGTTAATTTGTATATCTAAATTAAATACAACGAATTAACATAATAGTCGCCATAATTTTGGCGGAGTTAGGGTTTAAAAGGCAATATTATTGCGGTTTAGTACAATAAATTTTTAGCTTTTCATAATTTTCCACCACAAGTCAACACATTGACGGGCTTCCATAACATCGTGAACTCTGAGTATATTTGCTCCTTTTGTTAGAGAGAAAGTGTTTAAAACGGAAGTTCCATTGAGTGCATCGTTTGGTGTTAGGTTCAAGTATTTCCAAATCATAGTTTTTCGTGAAATTCCTACTAAAACAGGCATTTCAAAAAGATGAAACTTGTCTATATTATTTAATAGCTCAAAATTTTGGTCAACAGTTTTTGAAAAACCAAATCCCGGGTCTAAAATAATGTCGGAAACGCCAAGTAAATGTAATTGTTTAATTTTTTCTGAAAAATAAAATAACATATCTTGAATAAAATTATGATAATTATGGACTTCGTGCATTTTTTCAATTCCTCCAACTAAATGCATCAAAATATATGGACAATTACAAAGAGCAGCAGTTTCAAACATTTTTTTGTCATATTGTCCGCCGGAAATATCGTTAATAATATCTATGCCATAATCTAAAACTGCACGTTTTGCTATTTCAGAACGAAAAGTGTCAATAGAAAAAATCTTATCGGAGAGATTTTTTAAAATATATTCTAAAATCGGTTTAAATCTATCCCATTCATCTTCTTCAGAAATAAAATTGAAATTCGGACGAGTTGACATTGCTCCTAAATCAATAATATCAGCACCTTCTGCAATTACTTGAAGTATTCTTTGAAAAACTTCTTTTTGAGTTTTATTCCTACTTTTTTCAAAAAAAGAATCTGGAGTAATATTTACAATTCCCATTATTAATGGTTTGTTTATTTCAAAAATTTTTCCTTT
>JAITXI010000206.1 GCA_031284905.1 Bacteroidales bacterium | reverse complement strand
TTGTCGTTTTGACGTTTAACATTATATTTTGCATTCTTCCATTCCTGAACAAGGTTGAGATACTGAACATTCAATTTTTTTTCGGCATCTTCACGAGCCATCTGCGTTTTCAGATAATCGGATTGTATTTTATCGCTTTGGTATTTTTTGCTAAGTCCATCAAAAATAGGCACTTTCAAAGACAAACCCCAATAAAAAGCATGATGCCATTCTGAAGGATTTTCTCCCGAAAAATATTTCCCAAACTTATCCACCGAATTGATTGTAGAAACTTGTCCCACAAGTGCTAATGACGGAATATATCCATAGTTGATTGCCTGTTTTTGTTTCAACAAAACCTCTTTTTTCGCATCCAGCATTTTCAATTCATATAAATTTGAAGAGATGCCACTTTCTAAATTTATTGTAGGTTCGGAAGTATTGACAGATTCGAGGTCAAAATTGCTTTCTATGGGTAAATCAAGGATATATTTCAACAAATTAATCTGCTGATTGTACTCTACTTTTGTTCTTTCGAGTTGCATATTGAGATTTTCGAGATTGATTTCCACCCGTTTCACATCAACGTCTAAAGCCATTCCGTTTTGATGAAAAGCGAGTGTAAATGTGCTTAATTCTGTTAATGCGGTAATATTTTGGTCAATAAGTAGGATTTGTTCGGCGTTTATTTGTCCCAAATAATAGATTTTGCATATTTCAATTGTCAAATCTTCCTTCGCTTTTTCATAACCCAAAAGACTTATTTCGAGTAGTTTATCCGAAATTTTCATTGCTGAAAAAATGGACTGATTATAGAGAGGCATCGCCAACTGAATGCCAGCATTCGTGTTGAAGCGCAAACCTCGATTTTGCATATAGGGTATATCCGTGTGAGTAATTGGATACAATAAATTACTCAAATTTGAGCCGTCTGTTATTGTAACTCCTCGTTCCACATTGTCTTGAAAGTTGACAAAACTCTCTATTACGGGCAACAACTTTGTTCGGCTTTCCGATTGTTGTGAATGATATTTGTGTATTTCCTGCTCATTTTCTTTCAATGTAATATTTCTCTCAATGCCTTTGATTACAGCCTTCTTTAAGGTCAAAACAGAATTTTGCGACGATAGATAAATCATTGCCAAACAAAAGAAACAAAGCAACAATGCTCTTTTCATTATTGATAAATTTTAGATTGCAAAATTAGTAGTATTACAATTTACAAACAAGGTTAGTTTTTCTTGCAAATTGGTCAAAATGTCGGAATTTTATTTTATTTTGTGATTTCAAAAATAAAAAGCCACTCCGACATTCTAATATACAAAATGGGCTTTTTCAACAATTGACAACAAGAGACACTTTGGAAATAATCATTCTAACACTGCTTTGCGGACAGACAATAACAAGTAACAACAAACGCTTGTTCACCAACGAAATCGTTCTGTCTGCAAGCGGGCTGACGTGCGACTTTGCAGGTTTCCCGCCCGCGCGGGCGGTCGTATCGGAGGACACTTTGGGACAGACGTATTTTATGGGGAGAAGCAAAAATAAAATCTAAAAAATAATTTGTAAGATAATTGTTCTTGCACTAAGTTTATCAATGATACGTTTTTTCAACATTCTTCCAGTTTTCTCAAAACTCTCCGTGTTTTAAAATTTCCAATGCTTGATTTTCTTTTTCTCGCATCGTTTTTTGTTCTTTTTCGGTTTTATCATTAAAACCGATTAAATGAAGAATGCCATGAATAATTACTCGGTAAATTTCCGTATCTTGTGTATGATATTCAATTGCATTTTCGACAACCATTTCCGTACTAATATAAATTTCACCATTTAATTCATTTTTTTCCGAATAATCAAACGTTATTACATCGGTAAAATAATCGTGACCTAAATATTCCTGGTTAATTTTCAATAAATATTCATTATTACAAAAAATAAAATTAACTTCTGAAATCTTTTTATTATGAATACCAATGATTTTTGAAATCCATTTTCTAACTTCAGATATTTTTATTTTTGGTTTTAAAACTTCTTCAAAGAAAAAATTGATTTTCATAATTTTATAGTTTTTATTATTAAAAAAGATAGAATTAGAGAAACGTAAAAGTCTCTCTAATTCTATTGGAAATTTATCTTATTTCATGTAAGGATATATAATATCGGTTGCCGGAATAAAAGTTTCTTTAATTGCTCTTGGATTTGTCCAACGAATTAAATTCAAATAAGAACCGGCTTTATCGTTAGTACCAGAAGCTCTTGCTCCACCGAAAGGTTGTAATCCGACCATTGCTCCTGTTGGTTTGTCATTGATATAGAAATTTCCTGCAGCATAACGAAGTTTGTCCATCATATATTCTGTTGTATATCTGCAATTTGAAAAAACAGCTCCTGTTAATCCGTAAGGAGAAGCGGTATTACAAATATCTAATGTTTCATCAAATTTTTCATCTTCATAAACATAAACTGTCAAAACCGGACCGAAAATTTCTTCAACTATAGATTTATAATGTGGATTTGTAGTTAAAATAACTGTTGGTTCGATAAAATAACCTTTAGATTTATCACCATTACCGCCACAAACAATTTCACAATCTTTTGAATTTTTAGCGTCATTGATATAACTCATGATATTATCGAAAGAGGCTTCGTCAATAACTGCATTCATAAAATTATTATGCTCCATAACGCAACCCATTTTTATTTTTGCTACATGAGTTAAAATATTTGTCTTAACATCATTCCAAATAGATTTAGGAATATAAGCCCTTGAAGCAGCAGAACATTTTTGACCTTGAAATTCAAAAGCCCCTGCAACTAAAGCGGTAGCAACGTCTAAAGCATTTGCGGATTTATGAGCAAAAACGAAATCTTTTCCTCCAGTTTCGCCAACTAATTTCGGATAACTGATATATTTAGTCATATTTTCTGCAACATTTTTCCACAAAGTATTAAAAGTGTCTGTTGAACCTGTAAAATGTATTCCTGCAAGTGCTTGATGACTTGTAATAACTTTCCCTAAAACACTTCCTTTTCCGGGAATGAAATTTATAACTCCGTCTGGTAATCCGGCTTCTTTATAAATTTTCATCAAATAATAATTTGATAAAATTGAAGTTGAAGATGGTTTCCAAATTGCTACATTACCCATTAAAACAGGCGACATACTTAAATTAGAAGCAATTGATGTAAAATTAAATGGAGTTAGAGCAAATATAAAACCTTCCAAAGGACGGTATTCTACGCTATTTAACTGATTAGCAATACTTCCTGGTTGGTCAGAATAAATTTGAGAAGCATAATGAACGTTATATCTCAAAAAGTCGATAGTTTCGCAAGCTGAGTCAATTTCCGCTTGATAGATATTTTTGCTTTGCCCTAACATAGTAGCCGCATTTATAACATATCTATATTTTTTAGCCAAAAGTTCGGCAATTTTCAAAACTATTGCAGCTCTTTCTGTCCAAGGCATATTTTCCCATTGTTTTTTTGCTTCCAATGCTGCTTCAATTGCCATTAAAACTTCTTTTTCGCCGGCTTGATGATAACGAGCTAATATTTTTTTATGGTTATGTGGCATTACTACAGTTCCCATATTTCCGGTTTTAATTTCTTTGCCGCCAATTATAAGAGGAATTTCAATTTCTTCTTGACTAATTTTTTCTAATGCAACATCTAATGCTTGTCTTTCAGGACTTCCTTTTAAATATTGTTGTACCGGTTCATTTATCGGTCTTCCAAAGCTAAATAATGAATTGTTCATATCTTTTTATATTAATATTTTTATTTATTTCTACAAATTTAATAATAAATATGCTTATTTCAAAGCTAAAAATTTATTATTTTAATTATCTTCTAACACAAATTCTACAGCCTTATTTAATTGACTGATAAAATTATATGTTTTTTTAAATTCTTTTACGACTTTTTCGGCTAAATTTGGTTGTAACAAATAGTTGTTTGAAATAGCTTTTCCCAATAAAAAATCTTTCTGTTTAATATATTCGGCAAATTTTGAATTTTCGTCAAAACCTTTAGGCATTTTTTTTAATTTATTATATGTTTCAAATTGAAAACCATCAGCTTTTTTAATATTTTCTAAAAAAATTTCTCCATTATAATCTATTTCTTCTCTAACACTTTTAATAATTTTTGGTTCTGCCAAATATAAGCCTGCCGACAATAAATTTCCTTCTAAAAAATTATTTCCTTTTGGTTGAATATGAAAATAATAACCTGCAAAATTAGATTTTTTACCACCACGACAAACATAAATTCCGATATGAGTTTTATATGGCGTTTTATCGGGGCTAAATCTAACATCTCTATATATTCTATAAGTGCAATCTTTAATTGAAATTCCGGAAATTGAAGAATCAAATTTAGAAATTCCGTGAATTAATTCTTCTGCAATAACATTACATTTTTCATTAGCTTGTTGATATTCTTTTTTATGTGCATCAAACCATAACTTATTATTATTATCATATAAATCGGATAAAAAATTTAATACTTGTTTCATAGACAAAAATTTATAAATAATTATTACCTCAGTAAAGTTACAGTTCCTTTTTTATTATATTTTATTCCGTCTTTACCTATAAATTCGCAATGCCAAACATAAGTGCCATTTGGTAAAAATTCGCCGTCATTATATCTTCTGCCCGTCCAAGCTCCGGGCTGGTCATCACAAGCCGCACAATCGTCTTCCAAATCGTCAAAGAAATATTGAGTTGTATTATAAACAATATTTCCAAATCTATCTAAAACTTCCATTTTAAATGTTGTTGGAACAATTAAAGTTCCACAAGGACGAAAACATTCATTTTCACCATCGCCATTTGGAGAAAAATAGGTTGGAACATAAAAAGTTAAATATTCATAGGCATTAATATTTGCACAATAAGTATATTCACAACCAAAATCATTTGAAGCTAACATACAAATACGAAAAATATCATGATCTAACTTAAATTGATGAGAAGGATTTGTCATATTTGAAGTTGTTTCGTCTCCAAAATCCCAAAAATATTTTGTTGCATCAATGGAATGATTTGTAAAGTTAATAATAGGCTGACTTGCAGTAACAATAACCGGATTCATTGTAAATTTACCGGAAGGAATTTCATGTACATTCACAGCAATTGGATTTGATGTTACAGAACAACCTGTTCCATCAGAAACAACAACGATATAAACTGTTGATTCTAACGGAGTTATTGTTATGTTTTGAACATTTTCCGTATTCCCTTTTAAATCTTTCCAAACAAAATTAAAAGTGAGAAGCGGATCAACTTGATTAACAACATTTGCTTGTAATGTTACACTATGACCCTTACAAATATCCATATCAGGTGAAGTATTAATAGTAAATTCCGATTCCATTCCAATATGAAAATCAATTGTCATTTTACATTTATTATAGTCTTCTACTGTAACAGAATAATTTCCAGAACATAGTTCATTATTATTTATAATTTCATTTGACCAAATAAAATTATAAGGAGATATTCCTCCTAAAACATTTATTGAAGCGCTACCATTGCACAAATTACATGAAGAATTATTTTTTTCAACCGTATTGCTTAATTGTTCGGGAACATCAATTGTAAGAGATGTTAAATCAGAAGCACAGACATCATCTCCACTGATTAATAAACTTACAGAATGTTGACCCGAAGTATTCCAAGAAACCTGATAAGGACCTTGCCCTGTTCCTGAGGAAAAACTTGCATTATCAAAATTCCAAATAAAATCTGCCGGAGCAATTGAAATGACATCGCCGGTATATTGTATTGTTGTTTGGTCACCAAAACATTTTATCGTGGTTGTCGAAAATACAGCAATAGGACTTCTCTTAAAAAAAACTATTATTGTATCTGTACGAATGCAAAAAAGTGAGGGGCTTTTTTCAGTTATAACAAATGTATATTGTCCATAGTTATTGCCAACATTTACAGAAGCATTAGCTTGGCTTGCATTATTTATTGCTGGCGAAGACATTCCAAACGGATATTGAAGACAAGACCAAGTGCAGTTATTTCCGGCAGCTATAATTCCATTAAAATTATATGAATTTCCACAAACAATCGTATCTTTTCCTGCAATAGGAACATTACAATTATTACAAGAAGGGTCATTTATTGGTTTTATTGTAATGGGAAGATTTTTCTGGTGAATACATTGAAAATTATCTTTTATTGAAACAGTATAATTTTGAGTTGAAGAAATCAGCGGTGTTGAAGTTGTTGAAAATGTTGTAGTTATACAGTCAGTATTATTTGGTGTCGGAATAACTGCTCCAAAAGTTCCTGACCAATTTTGTACTGAATAAGTTTGAGTATATGAAAAATTAATATTTGAAGGTGAATAACCATTAAAATTTATATTCCAATTTTCCAATAACCCGCAATTACCTGTCCAATTATCACATACTGATAAAGTCCAAGTACCGGATAAAGGACAGCCGATTAATGCATCTAATGGAGAACTTGGCAAATAAGTTCCTGCGGGTAAAGAGCTAAGGCTAATTGCTGTAGTTGCCATATCTTGAATAGCAGCTGGAGAAATTGTATAAGTCCAAGGAATTCCATTTCCACTTCCACAAACACAATCGCCAGGAACACCGAGAGTGCAATTTCCACCTCCTTGATTATGAAGAAAAGCAAATTGTCCATTTGGGCAAATTAATCTTATTGATAAATCACCTATTCTATTATGATAAAGATTCAAATTAATTCCGGCTATATCATTAACATTTAACAAAATAGGATATGAACCGTCAAAAGAATAAGATGTTTCTGAATTATAACATTCGGGAACTACAGCCGGATCTGGAAGCGGAATACAGCCACTAATGATTTGAGCCGGAAAAGCCCATGTTCTTGAATTAAGATAAGTACAAGCAAGAACAGGTTCGCCCGGACAAATTGTATTAACGTCAAGTGTAGTTGTTACCCAAGATGGCGGCATTGCTACTCTTACTTTTATTGAACAATGTTTTGAAAATTGTAATAACGGATTACTTTGTGTATCATAATTATCGACAACTAAATCAACAATATAACCTTGAGCTTGAAGAAAATTATGAGTAATAGAGAAAATTCCTAAACCTTCCTGAACGGAACCTCCATCTCCAAAAAACCAATGAAAAGTCAGTAAAGTCGGATTAACTTCCATAGGAATATCTAAATTAAAAATTACCGCAGATAATGACAATTGAAAAGATTGATTATTAGAGCCATCCCAACATAAATCAATAAGTTGCCCTTCCGAATACGTACCATCAGGACCCGAAACTATCATTTGATAATTTTGAGAAAAACTATATATAGAAATTGCTAATGATAATACGATTAAATAAAATTTTTTCATAAGCTAATGAATCTATAAATTAATATTTTGTAATAATAAAACAAACTACAAATATAATATAAATTAATTTTTTTTTAATTTTTTTTTAATTTTTTTTAATAAATTTTTACAAATTTCTTCAAAATACTATTTAATTGAATAGAATCACTATGGTTTAAATTTATTTTTTATCTATTTTATTGGCGTTTTCTTTCGATTGTTATAATGTTTTTAGAAATTAAATAATTTAAAATTCGCCAAAAATATTGTACTTTTGTAAAAATTTCTATTTGAAACTAGAAAACTTTCCTTATTATAAAAAAATAATAAAATTAGCTGTTCCTATAATTTTATCTCAAATTGGAATACTTTTTGAGGAATTTTGTTCAAGTTGGGTTAAATTTAAGGTTGTTTTTCACTTATAAACAAAAATATTTTTTTCATTTCTATTTATTATGTTAATTTTGTATAATTTATAGTAAATTTACAATGGATAAAATTAAAGAAAAATTAAATACTATATCAGTTATACTTAAACTTTCAGAAAGTGCCATATCACAATTAGAGAAGGATTTACTGCTACAATACACCAGGGAGTTATATATGGAAATTATCAATTTTCAAGTTACTGAAAAAACTTCAATTGAGAATAATACCAAAATTTCCGCTATTGAAAATGCTAAAATCTCAATTCCAACGATAGAAATATTACCAATTCATGTCGAAGAGCAAAAATCGGAAGCAAAAAAAACTATTGAGCAAAAAAAAGAAATTCAGAAACAAATAGAAACACAAACCGAGAATCAAGAACCAAAATCAATAGAATCAAAAACGGTAGGAGAAACCCTCGGAAAAGATAAAACTTCTCTTTACGATAAACTCGCAGGCAATCAACAAACTGACATCTCAAAAAAAATGTCCCAACAACCTATAAGCGACATAAAATCGGCTATTCCTATCGGAGAAAAATTTTTATACATTAGAGAATTATTTAATAACGATTCCGACAAATTCAACGAAGCTATCGAACTCCTAAATAAATTTTCAAGTTTTGACGATGCTATTAATTTTCTTATGTTTAATTATAAAATTAATGAAGAAAACGAACATTTAGTATCATTTTTTGAAATTGTTAGGAGAAAATATTTATAGGGCACTTCTATAAAATTAACCCTATGAATATTCATAAATTATAATCATACTAAATACTTTAAAAAACGAATTAATATTCTGATAATCAGATAGATAATTTTGTATTTGTATGAAATTTAAAAAAAATGAAAAATATATAAAATTAGGATTATTTGTATTCTACTCCCAATTTTCTATACCAATTTTTCGTCCGTTAAAAGTAGTTTAGCAACTTACCTCCCAAAATCACAAACTATATAACCTGGTTTCGTTTTGCAGAAATCAATTAGTATGAGACTTTAGAATGTTTTGTCATATTTTGAAAATTTTGTTGGAAATAAAGTTGTAGGTTTCTTTTTCTCTAAATCGCCTATAATTTCTTTTAAGGTACTCTTTTTACTAATTACTAATATTTTCTGCATAAAACCGGCTGCACAAACAAAGCCTTTTCCATTTGTAAGCATAGTCGGTAAGCAAAATATAACTTATAACCTGAGTTCTGGATAAGCGAGTAAAAAAGAAAGTATAAAAAAGGCAAAAAAAATTGGTAACTACGCAAATCTTTATTATATTTATTGTTGAAAACCAATTAAATAAATAAAGATTATGAGCATAGTTACCAAAGACTAAGTTATAAAATTTTTTTGTATTGCAGACTATTTTTACAAAGAATTTAATTGTGAAATCGAAAAACACAAACAATTAACATCAGAAGACGAAAAAAAATCGAGAAACAGAGCATCAATAATGAGTGAAAGTGAAATAATAACCATTTTAATATTATATCACTTTGGTAATTTTAGGAATTTTAACCTTTATTATTTGTTTTACGTAAAAGAACATTTAAAAAAAGAATTTCCCCGTCAATTGTCATATAATCGTTTTGTAGAAATAGAGAAAAAAGTATTTATACCAATTGTTTTGTTTTTAAAGTTAATATGTTTTGGCTAATGCACAGGAATAAGATTTGTAGATTCAACAAAAGTATCAGTTTGTCATAAAAAGCGAATAATTCGGAATAAAGTTTTTAAAGGTGTTGCTACAACAGTGAAGAGTAATATGTGTTGTTTTATGAATTTAAACTTCATTTTGTGTGTAATGATAAAGGAGAAATAATAAATTTTTGTATAACCAAAGTCAATACAGACGACCGTAATCCGGCTGTAATTCGGGAATTAAGTAAATAATTGGAAAACAAAAACTTTGTCGCTTGCGGGAAATT
Organism: Bacteroidales bacterium; assembly: GCA_031284905.1. GTDB lineage: Bacteria > Bacteroidota > Bacteroidia > Bacteroidales > ML635J-15 > Bact-19. Next base: position 7,259 of record JAITXI010000206.1, on the reverse strand, counting down.
TTAATTTTACAAATGTTGATGAGTTATTTCAATAGTTTTTTATTTTTAGATTACCATTCAATTTTTATGCTAAAAGTTTATTCCTTATATTTGGCAATATTTTTGTCGTTTATAAATTTAGCATACAAAACAATTTTTTTAAAATTTTTTTGTTTTTATTTTCAGACAACTAAATTTTTTCAAAATAAGAAATGGAGAAACAACTTCCGGAAAAAATAATATTAAAAGGAGTAAGAGTAAATAACTTAAAAAATATTAACGTTGAAATTCCACATGGCAAACTAATTGTAATTACAGGATTGTCCGGTTCCGGAAAATCGTCATTAGCTTTTGAAACTTTATTTGCAGAAGGACAACGTCGTTATGTTGAAAGTTTATCATCTTATGCAAGACAATTTTTAGGAAGAATGAACAAACCGGAAGTTGATTTTATCGAAGGTATTCCTCCGGCTATTGCAATTCAACAAAAAGTAAATACCAAAAATCCGCGTTCTACCGTTGGAACTACTACAGAAATTTACGATTATCTAAAATTACTTTTTGCAAGAATAGGAAAAACTTATTCTCCAATTTCAGGTAATGAAGTTAAAAAACATTCTGTTACTGATGTTATTGATTATATTCTTCAAAAAGATAATGAAACTAAAATCTTAATTTGTTTTAAACGGAATATTCGATTTCCTAAAAGTTTACTAACGGAGCTTCATAATCTTCAAAGTCAAGGATATACAAGAATTGTCTTGAATAACGAGATTGTTAGTATAGATAAATTTCTTGAAGAACATAAACAAGATTTAGTAAATCTTAATATTTTGGTAATATTAGATAGAATTGTTGTTAGAAAAGAAGATCCTCAAAAAGCTCGTATCGCAGATTCTGTCCAAACTGCAATTTTTGAAGGATTTGGAGAGTGTACAATTGTGGAATATTCCGAAAAAATAATCCGAGAACAAGATTTTTCAACAAGATTTGAAGCAGATAATATTAAATTTGAAAACGTTACACCTAATACTTTCAGTTTCAATAATCCTATCGGAGCTTGCCCTACTTGCGAAGGTTTTGGCCAAATTTTAGGCTTCGATGAAGATTTGGTCATTCCAAATAAAAATCTTTCTGTTTTTGAAAATGCAATCGCTTGTTGGAGAGGTGAAATGATGCAAGAATATAAGAAAAATTTTATCATAACTGCGTCATTATTTGATTTTCCTATACATCGACCATATTTCCAACTGAATAATGAAGAAAAAAAATTACTTTGGTATGGAAAAAAAGATGTAAAAGGAATTTATGATTTTTTTGAAGATTTAGAAACTCAAAAACATAAAATTCAATTCCGCATACTTTTAGCAAGATTTCGTGGAAAAACTATCTGCCCAACATGTAATGGAAAACGTTTGAAACCCGAAGCCGAGTACGTAAAAATCAATAATAAATCAATTACAGATTTGGTAGATATTTCAATTACAGATTTATTTTCTTTTTTCAAAAATATTGAATTAAATGAATATGAACAAAAAGTTGCAAAAAGAATTTTAACAGAAATTCAAACCAGATTAAAATCAGTAATTGACGTAGGTTTGCATTATCTTACATTAAATCGTTTATCTTCTTCATTATCAGGTGGAGAATCACAAAGAATAAATCTTGCAACTCTAATCGGCTCAGGATTAGTGGGTTCTTTATATGTGTTTGATGAGCCAAGTATCGGACTTCACCCTCAAGATACAGGGAAATTAATAAAAGTATTAAAAAAATTGCGAGATAACGATAATACGATTGTTGTTGTTGAACACGATGAAGAAATAATGCGAGAAGCCGATTATATTATTGATATTGGTCCAAAAGCAGGTGAGTATGGCGGAGAAATAGTTTTTGCCGGAGAATTACATGATTTGTTAAAATGCGAAAATTCTTTAACAGCAAAATATTTACGGAAAGAATTATCTAACGAAATTCCTCGTTTTAAATCGCTTTGGAATAATTCAATAAATATAATCGGTGCAAGGTTAAATAATTTAAAAAATATTGATGTAAAAATTCCATTGGGTCAGATAACTGTAATAACAGGAGTTAGCGGTTCCGGAAAAACAAGTTTGATTAAAGGAATTTTATATCCGGCAATAAAAGCAAAATTGAATATGGGAGTTGAAAAAATTGGCGACCATACAGAAATCAACGGAGATATTAAAATGATTTCCGACATAGAATATATAGACCAAAATCCGATTGGAAAATCTTCTCGTTCAAATCCTGCAACCTATATAAAAGTTTTTGATGATATAAGAAAATTATTTTCTGAACAAAAACAAGCAAAAATGAATGGTTATACTGCCGGAAATTTTTCTTTTAATTCTGCCGGCGGTCGCTGTGAAATGTGCCAAGGAGAAGGAGAAATTTCGGTTGAAATGCAATTTATGGCAGACGTTCATTTAGTATGTGAAGCTTGCCATGGAAAAAGATTTAAAGACGAGATATTAGAAGTTAAATATCGAGATAAAAATATTTTCGATATTTTAGAAATGTCTGTTTCTGAAGCAGTTGAGTTCTTTCGACAAGGAAATTCTACAACAGAAAAAAAAATTACAAATTTACTACAATATTATTTAGAGGTCGGTTTAGGTTATGTCAAGCTTGGACAATCTTCAAGTACTTTGTCCGGTGGTGAGTCTCAAAGAATAAAATTAGCAAGTTTTTTAAGTAAAGAAAAATCCTCACAAGAAATATTTGTTTTCGATGAACCCACAACAGGTTTACATTTCTATGATATTTCTAATTTATTAAAATCTTTAATGAAATTAAAAAAATTAGGACATACAATAATTATTATTGAACATAATCCCGAAATAATAAAAAATGCCGATTGGATATTAGATTTAGGACCTGAAGGTGGAGAAAACGGAGGAAATTTAGTCTTTGCAGGAACTCCAGAAGAATTAGTTAAAGATGGTAGATCTAAAATTGCTAAGTATTTATGATTTTAGATTTTTGTTTTTCATAATTTAATTCACATTGTGCATTATTTGGAGTAATTTTTTTGTATATCAGCAAGTTGTAAATTTTTAAAGAGCATTTTGTGTACTACAAAATTTTTTTTAATGGACAGCGGCATTGAGCAACTTTGTCGTAAAGCAATACTATTTTTGTATTAACCTGATATATTTTTATCTTTTTTAAATCGTACAAATATAAGAGCTATCATAATAATAAAAAAAAAACATTTTTTTATTATTTAGTTGTATTTAATAAAAACTATGTATATATTTGTAAATTATTTTAATTTATTAATTATTTAAAAATTTGATTTTATGAAAAAACTTTACATCTTTTTAAGTTTATTATTTTGTGTTAGTGTCATGTTTGGGCAAGTAAAGCCAATTAATAGTAATCATATAAAACAAACAAAAACAACAGATGTTGTTAATGATGATGAAAAAAGCTCTTGGATAGGAGGTGAGTGTAATACGTCACGATGGTGGACAGGTGCAAATGCTGCCGGTGGTAGTGAAATCTTTATTAAAGGCTCTGATTTTGGAATTCCTACCGGACATCAAATTACTAAAGTAAGATTTTATCATCATTATGGAACTGTTATTTTTTCCGGTGGCAGCCAAGTAAATTTTAATAATACTTCTTATACTATTGAAATTTATCAAAATCCAACATTGACAAATTATTATTATTCAAATATTTATTATCCAAGTATAGGTACTCCTATCTATACTCAAACAGTAACTTTACCAACAACAAGTAGTAATACTACTTGCGAGATTACTTTAAATACAGCTTATACTATTACAAATGCTCCTTTTTTAATTGGAATAAAATTTAATAATGGTAAAGCTGCTGTTAAATTAAGTGAAACAATGGATATGAGTCATGTTGGAAAATATTTTTTCTTGTATAATGATGATGAAGACCCGGAAGATGATGATATAAATTTGGTAGGAAATGTAATATCTGAAACGGGAAATTCTACTGCCGGCGCATATTCCGTTGGGCTTCAAATGCTTGATTTTGACGGCACGGTTTATACTGAACAATCTGATTTAGAAGCACTTTTTGCAAATTCTACTCATAGTGCTGTGATTGACACAATAATTGTTACAGAGAATCAAAATGTTGAATTTTATCCTTATATTGTTAACAATGGTCCGGATGCTTTTACCGGCTCTATTGAATTTTCACTTTCGGCAGCAGGACATAATATATTATCGACTCCAACAATTACGACCACTTCCACTACTATTTCTTCAGAATATGCTATTTATATTCCGGCAACAGGAAATACCACTTATAAATTAAAAGTAGATTCTATGAATGTTTGGGGTTTAGTTGGCGATTTTTATATTACGCTTAATATTTCCGCTCCAAATACAATAAACCCTGCTAATGATACTAAAACACTTTTAGTTCGCAGAACCGTTACAGCACCAACTCCGGGAGTTTATACTCCAAATCAAGGAGCAATAAATGTGCCTATAAATACTCCTATTCAAGTTCAATTTGATAGAAATATAATTTTTGGTGCAAATCTTTCTCAAGTAACAATTATGCCTGCTTGTGGAACTATTACAACTCAAATTCAGGGAGATAAATTAAAAATCTTCCATTCTAATCCGTTAATTTACGAAACTCAATATACAGTTATTATTCCTCCAAATGCCTTATATCTACAAACAACTTCAGTTTCTTGGACATTTACAGCCGAACAAGATACTCCTCCAATTATTCCTGCGGTGTTAGTTTATCAACCCGGAATAAATGCGGTAAATGTTCCTGTAAATATAAATGTTGCAGTTGGTTTTAATAACATAATTACTCAAGGAAATTTAGTAGATTTTAACAATATTACTATTGAACCATCAACAGAGCTCGGCACAATTTCCAAAACTATAAGCGGAGTTACATTAACTATAAATCATCAAAATGATTTTGCAAATAATACAATATATACCGTAATGATACCTGCAAATGCATTGGAAAACGTAGGTGCTATTACTTGGTCATTTACTACTGAGGATTTAGTTTCTAATCCAATTGTAAGCCAAGAACTTATTGATATTTATCCGAATCCGGCAAATGGTTTAATTACAATAAAATGTGATGAAAATGCAAAAGTGGAAATTTATGATGTTATGGGAAAACTTTTAAAAACTGTTCAAACTCAACCAAATTCTCAAATTAAAGTTTCCGAACAAGCAGGTATTTATCTGATAAAAATATCAACAAATTCAACAACTTGTTATAAAAAACTATTAATCAAATAAATAAAAATATGAGAGGCTGGCAATTTTTACCAGCCTTTTTTTATTAAAAAGTGTTAATTTTGTACAAACTTCAATATTATAAAAAACAATGTCTGATCAAATAAAACATGAATGCGGAATTGCAGTTTTAAGATTATTAAAACCTATAGAATATTATCAAGAAAAATATGGCTCTTGGCAATATGGAATTAATAAATTATATTTATTAATGGAAAAACAGCATAATCGTGGTCAAGATGGAGCCGGAACTTTAGGTTTGAAATTAAATTCTATAGCTGGTAAAAAGTATCTGAATAGAACTCGTTCTGTTTCTGTAAATCCGATTATTGATTGTTTTAATCAAATTTTCACAAAAATAAATGATGAATTTGCAAATAATAATAATCAAAATAAAAAAAATCTTGATTGGATAAAAAACAATATTCCATTTGCAGCAGATTTATTCATGGGGCATCTTCGATATGGAACTTTCGGGAAAAATAATGTAGAACTTGTGCATCCTGTTCTACGTGTAAGTAATTGGAAAACAAAAACTTTGGCGCTTGCGGGAAATTTTAATCTTACAAATGTTGATGAGTTATTTCAAAATTTAATAAAATATGGTCAGCATCCGAAAGAATATTCTGATACAATCACAGCTTTAGAATTGATAGGTTTATTTCTTGATGATGAAAATCAAAAATTGTTCAGAGAATATAAAAATCAAGGTTTTAATAATCATGAAATTAGTACAATTATTGAAGAGAAAATTAGTATTGCAAATATTTTAAAAGCATCAACTAATAAATGGGACGGCGGTTATGTGATGTGTGGAGTTGTTGGTCATGGAGATGCTTTTATTGTAAGAGATCCATGGGGAATACGACCTGCTTATTATTATTGTGATGATGAAGTTTTTGTAGCTACTTCAGAACGTCCTGTAATTCAGACTACTTTCAATGTCCCAATTGAAAAAATACATGAAATTGAACCTGGTTTTGCGATGATTATTAAACGAAGTGGTTTAATTAAAAAAGAAATGATTCGTGTTCCTGAAGAAAAAACCGCTTGTAGTTTTGAAAGAATTTATTTTTCTCGTGGTACTGATGTTGATATAAATAAAGAACGCCAACAACTTGGTGAACTTATTGTTCCACAAATACTTGACGCTATAAATTTCGATTTAGAAAATTCTGTTTTCTCATTCATTCCCAATACTGCCGAATTGGCTTTTTACGGAATGCTTAAAGGGGTTGAAAATTATTTGAATGATTTTAAAGAAAAAGAAATTCTGAAAATGGGAAATAATATTTTAAACGATAACTTAAAAAAAATATTATCTTTCCGACCAAGAGTAGAAAAAATTGCTGTAAAAGATGCTAAAATGCGTACTTTTATTACACAAGATAATGATAGAAATGCTTTGGTTGAACATATCTACGATATTACTTACGGAACAATCAGAAAAGATGTTGATAATTTGGTGATTATGGATGATAGTATTGTCCGTGGAACTACTTTAAAACAGAGTATTTTGAAAATTCTTGATAGATTAAAACCAAAAAAAATCGTAATAGTTTCATCATCTCCGCAAATCCGTTATCCTGATTGTTATGGAATTGATATGGCTAAAATTGGAGATTTTATTGCTTTTCAAGCTGCAATTGAATTGCTTAAAGAAAATAACCAACAGAATATAATTGATGAAATTTATCAAAAATGTAAGGAGCAAGAAAATTTACCAAAAGAAAGTGTGATAAATTATGTAAAAAAAATCTATGCAAATTTTACAGATGAACAAATTTCTAATAAGATTTCACAAATGGTAAAAGATAAAACTATAAACGCAGAAGTTGAAATTATTTTTCAATCTATTGAAAATCTACATATCTCATGTCCAAATCATAAAGGAGATTGGTATTTCACAGGAAATTATCCTACATCAGGAGGAAACAAAGTTGTAAATACCTCATTTATAAATTATTATGAAAATATTGATGCTAGAGCTTATTG